>NZ_JBJUSG010000109.1:0-12138 GCF_046044395.1 Candidatus Magnetominusculus dajiuhuensis
TTATGACATCTGCTACCCCCACTGTAAAGATGGGGTTTTCTTGACGCTTACGTTGGTTCGCCATTGTATATGTAAACATTTTGAGTGTTGGTGTTATTAACAATAGATGAAACGGTGCTGTTTGAGTTATTATTTTGATTAACAACGCTGCTGTTTACACTAGTGATACTACTTGCAGTATTATTTCCATCGTTATAGTGCAAAGTTACATCTTTTTTATTTATGCTTAATATAAGCTGCTATCAACGTGGAAATGCTAAGAATTAAAGCTGCTTTAACGCCGGTGCTCAACTTTTTCACGACAACCTCCCTATGAGAAATTTACAAGCGTTTGTACAAAAAAACAGGTAGAAAAATAAGTGACAGCAACTCTTTTATATATTGCAGTACGTGTGAAATGTAGCCTGTCCCCTTTCCTTCCTCTTTGGTCAATTATCAATTGGTAATAACATACAGCCGACTGAATACCACACTCCCAATTGAGCCGTGTGTTCAATATCTCTGACATTTCCAGAGCCATCTCACATGTTCCCGTCACAACACAACCATACAGGCGTTGTGTAGCCCAACGATTGATGTGCTCTTACAAAATCATACAGGCTCAGGCGTCTGCCTATCCCTCTGCGTGATTCAGGGACACTTCGGTAATCCCTCAAAAAAATCCTCCTCATGCGCAAACAACCTAGTGCGATATAAGCAGCACCCATACATATATTATATTTATCAATTATAAAAGTCAACATAAATATAAAATATTATTGTGAGACATCAAAATGTTACAGGTACGTAACATCTACATAATTGTGTTACCTTTGTGTAACATTATTCTCGTGCCATGACATTTCAAATTGACTTTCACCCCAATGGATAGAGAGAGTAAATTTACCCCTAATCCGTCATTCCGGCTTGTCCAGAATCTTTTTGGCTTGAGAATGTGTAGAGACCGATTCCGGACAAGCCGGAATGACGGCAAGGCAAGGTGGAATGTCAGTAGGGTAAGGTGGAATGACGGCAGGACATGTTGGGTGGATACATTTTTTTGTCGCGGAGTGAGAGGCTGATTATACATTGTGTACTTTCAGAATAATCGGGTATAATAGCGTACCTGTGTTGTAGACATGTTTAGAACGATGGCAGGCCATATAGCCTATTATGGAGAGATATGAAACTTAAAGGTAAAAAGATCGCTGTGTTCAATGCCCTGCCTCATCATGGCAGGTTTCTATTTCCTATCGCCGGTGAGGCTCGTAAACAAGGGGCGGATATTTTGTTTTTTACTACGCTCGTTGACTACCCCTATGAGGGTGATGTCATTCGTAACGGGTTTAAGTGTAAATTCCTTATCGAATACGCCAACCATGAGACTAACGCCAAAATTAAGGCCGCTACCAAAGAACTCCTTGAACAGTGGACTCACATCAACTTCTCGTGGCATGGCTTCAGGCACTGGTCGTTGTTTCAGCAGCACAGGTCGCTCATCAGAAACGTAGAAGATTATTTTTGCCTCGATGCACTCATCAATCAGGAAAAGCCCGATATGTTTCTGACCCTCCACGAGATGAACCCGTGGGGTAAGCAAATCGGACATCTGGCCAAGAAATATGATATCGCCTACATCACCCTCCAGGAAGGCGATTACTATAACCCTATGCTTAATTTCTCCACCCACGCCGAATACTCTATGGCTAATCTCATCTGGGGCGCCCAGACCAGAGATACCCTGCTTGAGCATAAGTGCTCATTTCATAAACTTCTCGTAATCGGAAATACACATATTGACGACGCCATAAAAAAATTCACGCTTCCATCTACAATGAAAAGTATAAAAAAGGAACTGTCTATTCCAGTTGATAAAAAAGTAATCGCCTTTATGCCCAACACCCACTGGGGCGCTGTCACTGAACGCTCTGTATGGGTCGAGATGCTTAAAGACCTTAAACGCCCCGACTTAGTGTGCGTCTTTAAGTGGCACCCCCAAGTGACCTATCCCGCGTTTCTGGATATCAAAAAGATAATCGAAGAGCTGCTGCCCGGCGCAGTCGTCGTGTTTTCCTATGACCCGTATAAGATTCTTGCCATCTCAGACTACTGCGTCGTCATGGGCAAGACAACCCTCGGCGTTGAGGCCCTCGCATTCAGAAAACCGCTCTTTGATTTATTTAACATCATCAACGGCGAGGAGTACTATAAAGACATCGGCGTGGCCCAGTCCGTCTCCCCCGCCGGTAACTGGGACGCCCTGTTTCAGACAATCGAAAAGGGCATCCCCGACACAGTCAAAGAAACGGCTGATAAATTCGTTGACAGGGTCTTCTATCGTCTCGACGGTAAGTCAATCGAACGTGCGCTGGATGTCATATCGTTTATCTTTGAAACCAAAGACGCCGGTATCAGAGGTCGTGACGCCTCAGTCAAAATAGAATTAAAAAACGCCGCAATACCAAACAGAATCAGTATCGTAATCCCATCAGGTAAAGACTCACTGGCGATGATGACTACGCTGAATTCAATTTCATTGAACTGCCACCACGAGGACATCGAAATAATCATCGTTGCAAACGACGACAGCGTAAAAGAGATTATCCTCGCCGCCACAAGCGGTGTGGAAATCGTTGACTGTAAGAGCAACGACATCGCCGTCCTGTACAATCGCGGCGCAGAGGTCTCAACCGGTGAACATGTGCTGTTTATGCTCCCCGGTATCTACTACTACAAGGACGACGGCCTGATGGAGGCGTTAAGCGGCGGCATTGCCGGCGTTGAGCTGAGAAACCAGGATTTGACCCCCTACAACATGGGCGTTGGGATAGATTTTAATACTACGCCATATAATATAACTTCGCAAGACAAGGTGCCTAAGTATGTGAGCAGCGCGTTTTGTGCAATGACACGCCCCGTCATAGAGGCAATAGGCGGGTTTGACGAAAACGTGGAATACTTCATCGTGGACGCCTGCCTTGCCGCCGGGGACAAGGGCAATAAGGTTTCATTCGCACGCGACGCTATGATGATGGTCTTTAAATATCCAAACTTTATGCCCATCCCAGACTTAATGTACCACACAGGACAATGGAAAAAGTCCGCACGCTTCTTCGCAAGATGGTATAACAAGCTGGAAAAAGACGACGACTACCTGACATACGCCAAGGAAATGCTGAATACGCAGTAGCCCGGCAGTAAACAGTTTACGGCCCCCTTCAAGGTCTGCCAACCCTACATATATATGGCATGTAATACATAACGCAAATATGAGCTATAAAACGGAATTATTCTGCAATAAATATTATAAGTAGTATTATCAACGTCTTACGGCCTCCTGAGTTCATTTTATCCCTACAATTTCGTAGCATTCATACAATATCGTAGCGTTTTTTGCCATAAGTCGTGCTTAAAGAAATCCATGCGAATAGAAAAGTGGCGTCAGCGCTGGCTCTACGGGGCTTTTATGCGAATTTTGGACATATATATAAGGGCATGAGATTAAAGACTACTCAAAGGAGGGTTATGGAAAAGGATTCCACAGTGCTTGATGGTGACGAGGATATGAACACAGCGAAAGCGGCGGCTCCCTATTGCAGGACTGTTGACGCGCGGCGCGTCCTTGAGGGGATGGCCGTTGACCCATTGATTGGAATGGCCGAGCTTGCGCGCGACCCCGATGTGAAGGCAGATACCCGTGCGAAGATTTACATGGAACTTGCCCAGTATCTTTATGAAAAGAGAAAGTCGGCCAACTCAGAGGAGGCCATCCAGATGGAAACCTACGAGGAGCGCCTGCGTCGAATCAGAGGCGGCGATAACTTCGTGGAACACTCAGACACCCCGGCAAACGACGATGACCCCGATGAATAAGATGAGGAAGGTGAGGAAATCACCACAGGAGGCAGTGGCATGTTAATACCAACAGAGGAGTTCTTAATGGCCGTCGTCACGCTTGCTCGCCACCCGGAGTGGGACGCCATAAGGCGATGGCTGCAAAGGCAGCACGCACTGCAATCATTCAGAAACGACAATCAGCAGAAGGACACGCTCCTGAGAATGGGACAGGGCAAGGCCCAGTGCCTCGGCCAGCTCACAAAGCTCCTGACTCCAGAGACAGCGGCGAGGGCATTGGAGACCCTGAGGGTGGAAAACCATTCGCAGGGCGCGGATGACGACGCATTGAAATGCACGGCATTTTGCTAACAAAACTATACAGGAGGAGAAAACTATGAAAGAAAAGACCACAAGCGCCACAGGGCAGACACCCCCGGCGTCACGGAATGGAACCTCGAAATACTTTAAACCGGAGGATTTCACCTGCCGCTGCGGCTGCGGCCTTAACAACATCTCGCCAGAGCTTATCGCAACCCTTGACAAGGTTCGGGAGACAGCGGGTATCGCGCTTAGGATAACCTCCGGCAGCCGATGCGCCAAACACAACGAGGCAGTGGGAGGGGAGTCAGATTCGGCACATTTAACGGGGCTTGCCGCTGACATCGCCATAGTCGGCAGCCATGAAAGGTATCTGGTGTCTAAGGCCGCCATCGCCGTCGGCGTTGACAGGATGGGCATTGGCATGAATTTAGTCCATCTGGATATTGACAAGGATAAATCGAAAGAGGTGGCCTGGCTTTACGCGTAATGCGGCGGCCAAAGGGAGGTTATATGACCGATACACACGTATCTATGGAGGCATGTCGGGAGTGTCAGAAACGCCAGGACGAAAGACACGTGCATTTTGACAACTCCCTCGACGAACTCAACGGCGACCTGAAGGATTTCTGGAAGGAACTAAAGGATTTCCAAAGAGAGATAAAGCAATTCAAGGAATCCATAAACGGCATGTTTTCTAAACTCTACATGCTGATTGGTTCGGTGTTGATTACCCTGTTAGCTAATCTGTTTTTAGAATACCTGAAAAAGTGGGGACACTAAAACGGGGCTGCACGCCCCGCACGTATAACTGATATCCAACAAGGAGGATGGAACTTTGAAAAAGATAATACTAACACTTTTAGCAGCCGTTTCGATGATGATGATGTTTTTACCGCTTGCAAACGCGGACATGTTCGTCCTATACAACGACAACAAGACGGGCGATGGAGCGCCGGTTGACCTGTCTATGTTAACAATTAATGAGTTCAAGACATGGTCATGCGATATAGATGTGTCAGATAACTCAACAACCGCCGTAAGTGTGGCCATCAGTGGGAATCAATGCAATCCCGCACATTGCAGCCAGTCGCGGCTGAATAAGTATAGCCCAATGGCGATGGCGTTATACAGTTTGAATTCTACCGAGCTTGCCGCGGGATTCGCGTCATTTTCAATTGTTGATATGCCGGTTCAGAGGATACGCGCCAGCGTGGTTGCGCTTAGTGGCGGAACAAATCCGTATGTGACGGTTAGATGCACGGGGGTGAGATAATGAAGAGGATAACTGCTATAGCGGTTTCACTGATTACAGCCTTGCTGTTAACGCAGAGTGTGCCGGTTTATAGCGTCGGCCTTCAGCGCTGGATTGCCGCTCAAAGTGACAACGGTATGAATAATACCGGCAGCGTCAGCAGCCTCACAACCGACAACATAACCGAAGGGGTTCTTAATATGTATTATATGGATAACAGGACAAGGGCGGCGATGTCGGCCTCTGTGCCTCTTTCATACAACTCCTCAACCGGCGTGTTCTCCCTCGGCACAGTACCCATAACATCCGGCGGCACGGGATCAGGGACTACCCCGACTAAGGGCCAGATGTTAATCGGCAACGACAACGGGACTTTTAAATTAAATACCCTCAGCGCCGGCTCTAACGTAACTATTACCAATGACAACGGCTCTGTTACTATTGCCGCAAGCACAGGCGGCGCGCCAACATGGGGAAACATAGGCGGGACATTGTCATCTCAGTCAGATTTGCAAAACGCGTTCAACGCCAAAGAGCCGTCAATTGCCACAGGCACTATCGGTCAATGGAGGAATGGGACTAAGAACTGGTTTACCCTTTACTCGGACAACGTAACCGAAGGGACGGCCAATCAATACTTCACCGCGGCGAGGGCAGTAGCGGCCATCGGTTCGGGCAGCAGCGGCAAGTGGTACAACGGGACGAATAACTGGTTTCCTCTTTATACCGACAACATCACGCAGGGTACAAATAAGTGGTACACGGACGCGTCGGCACGGGCTGCCATATCGGTATCGTCTCCGCTTGTTTATAATAGCAGTACAGGCGTTATGTCAATCAACGGCTTATCTGCAACTCCGACATATGGACAGATAATGATAGGGAACTCAGACAATGCGACTTTTTCGCTCAATACCTTAACGGCAGGCTCAAATGTAACGATAACACCCGGCAATGGCTCTATTTCTATTTCCTCAACAGGTGTCGGGCTAAGCACATCCAACAAGTGGTATAACGGCACAGACAATTTCTTTCAACTTTACGCCGATAACGTAACCTCTGCCGTTAAAAGAACGACAACTACGCTTGGTGATACTATGTATGACAATGGAACGGCATTAGTCCGGCTTGCTGGCAACCAATATACGCAGCCACAGTTTTTACAGTCAGCAGGTTCAGGGTCGGCGGCAACTGCTCCTACATGGGATAATTCTACGGGCAGCGGCAATGTAGTGTTGGCGACGAACCCTCAATTTACAGGGAATATCGGCTTAAATATAGCAGCAAGTAGTTCAAAGGCAATAAACATACAGTCTGCATTATCAAATTCAAGTACTGAGACAGGTTTAGTAGTGGGGCCGACATTTGATTCATCTGCAACGGCAGCATATGGTGAGTATATTGGCCTGACTGTGGGAGCTGGAAGTTATACCATAAATAATATGTATGGGCTGTTTATAGATTCTCCGGCTAAGGGCAGCAACCCAACCATAACAACTAACTATGGGATATATGTTGCAGCTCAAACACTTGGCGGCACGAATTATGCTCAAATGTTTTCAGGTGGTCTTTATACTACCACAGGTGTATCATGGACAAATGGTTCGTCTGTAAGATGGAAAACTAATATAGACAACTTAACTGGCGCACTACAACTGGTAAATCAACTGCAACCTGTACGTTTCATGTGGGATGCCGAACATGGTGGCACAAATAGTATTGGGTTTATAGCGGAGGATTTTGGGAAAGTAATCCCTGAATTAACAGATGATGACCCTAATGCTCCAGGGTATAAAATGGGAATCCGGTATGGTGAGATAACATCGTTGTTGGTATCGGCGTCGAGAGAGCAGAACGCACAGACCAATGGGTTAATAGAATCATTTGCAGGGGCTTTAACTAATTACAATAGTGTATTTGTTATGCCAGAGAGTGTGCCATTGAACAATACAACAGCTCGTACGGGCGTAATCAACGGCGGACTTCAGCTTGCGCCTGGCACACAAGTAAAACCTGTTTGCGATGACAGTCATAGGGGTACGCACTGGTTTGTGGCGGCCTCGGATAACAGCACAGACTATGAGGAAGTATGCTCTTATGTGTCGGGCGTTATTGGGTGGAGGAAAATCACGTGGCAATAAAGAGGTCAGTTACCTCTTGTATCGTGTAATAACCGGCAAAATCGAACATCAGATAAGCACGGTCAACAACAGGGAAGACATAAAGGCGATTCTTACGAATCTCACTAAAGTCGTCGTACTTCACGACGGCGAATAAACCACAGGAGGATAACTATGGAAACAATCGTAAAGCTGGAAACACCTGAGACAGACTTACTTGTCGTTAATTCAAATCTGCCAAACCAAACCGTCCCGGCTGACCAGGATGGTGATGTCCTGGCAGGGCAGCAGGAAGGAAGCGCAACCGTAAACGTAAACGGTACGGATACGCCTTCAGAGTATCTCAGCGATATTTATAAGGCCATGGATGAGGATGAGGATATCTCCGCCTTTCGTGTGGAAAACCCCAATATATACAACGCGGTAAGAAAGATGCTGACTATCGCCGTGACCGAACTAACAAGCGAAGACGGTGATGATACCGAAGATAATGATGACGCATCCGAAGTTATTGTTGATGACGCCGGTGATGCTCAGGCAGCCCCTGAAGCGCTGACGGATATAACCCCGGCAGTCGAAACTCAGGGCAATACAATGACTCCCGTTGTTAAAGTGAGACCTGACGAGAAAGTGGCTGTGGCAGCCGCGCCACCTGAGGCGCAAAAAATAGACAGGTACGCCGTCCCTCCACGCGCGGTCAGCAATTCGGCCAAACCCGTCGGCAGCGACGATGCGTTTACCGCTTCTGAAATTCATAATTTTTACAAAGATGTCGTCAGAGGCCGCTACAAAGGCAGGGAAAAAGAGGCGGACGCGCTTGAGTCCCGCATATTCCGCGCGGTCAAAGAAGGCAGAGTAACCGCTTAATCACCAATCAGGGCGCACATTTGTAAACGGCGTTTTTGACGCCGAAATCAACAAGCGGGGGCTAAAATCCCCCCCAAAAAAGCAGGAGGATAAACTATGGCATTTCCCAGAACAGCAGGATACCCCGACTACAGCAGTACCGGGGCAATGAAGTTTGACCGCGCACTGTGGTCAGGCAAGCTCATCAAGAAGTTCTACAGGACATCCGTCATACCCTTCATAGCAAACATTGACTATGAGGGCGAGATAATGGAACAGGGCGACCTTATCTATATCCGCGCGGTACCGGATATCACCATAAGGGATTACGTAAAGGGGCAAAAACTAGAATACGAGAGGCCGGAGACAGGCCCGGCCCTTGACCTGGTAATAGACAAGGGAAAGTACTTTGCCTTTTCCTGTGACGATGTTGACAAGTGGCAGTCGGACTTAGACCTGCTCGATTTATGGAGTAACGACGCCTCGATTCAGTTAAAACTGGTCGTAGATTCGGACATACTTTCGTCCATACCGGCAAGCGTTGACCCGTTAAACGGGGGAACTACGGCAGGGGCAATCTCCATGAACATCAATCTGGGCAGGAGCGGCTCCCCCGTGCAGATAACAAAGAGCAATGTCCTTGATTACATTATTGACTGCGCCACGATTCTCGACGAACGCAACGTGCCTGAGACCGACCGGTGGCTCGTCATTCCCGCGTGGCTTTCGGCAATGATAAAGAAGTCCGACCTCAGCAACGTTGCCAGAACCGGAGACGATGAGTCATCAATAAGAAACGGCATGATCGGCATGATAGACCGCTTTACCGTTTATAGCAGCAACTATGTCTCTTCGGCTGCTGAGAGCGGCGGACTGGGCTACAACGTGATGTTTGGCCATCTGTCGGCCCTTACATTTGCCTCTCAGATATTAAAGACCGAGACCCTGCGCGCCGAAAGCACGTTCGGAGATTTGGTAAGAGGGCTGATGGTCTATGGCTATAAGGTGATAAAACCAGACGCAATGGGCGTACTTTACGCCTCAAGATAATCCATGTCCCGACTAATATGGGGGCCTTCGGCCCCCATAAACCCCTGTAAATTAAGGAGGTCTTACGTATGGCAACAGTAGATTTAACCGGCGGGCAGTCCGCCATTCCATTTGATGGCCTGAACAAGCTGTATCGCATCAAAAACAGGCTCGATTTCACCGCGCTCAACGTCTCAGCGTCCGATGTAGTTCACGCCGTAAAGGTAAAGGCAAACACCCATGTCAAACAGGTGTATGTAAAGCTGATAGCCCCTGAGGGGTCAACCGCGACATGCACCGTAGGCGACGCCACTCATGCCAATGGCCTGATTGCCGCGGCGAATCTAAACGGTACGCCGGGCAGCATAACCCAAAGCACCATAGGCGACACCTACGCCAACGGCTGCATCTACACGTCTGACTCTGACATACTATTCGTCCCGGCAAACAACCTCTCACATACCGTAGCGGATATCCTGGTGGTCTGTCAGGACCTTCACTAAAAACCAGCGGGCTGGGCGGCCACCGTTATGCCGGACGCCCAGCCACATCAGGCCCATCACAATGGAGAGACGCCGATGACATTAACAGAAATACTTGCAACAACAAGAGCAATGCTCGATGACACTGCCACGCCATACCTATGGCCGGACGCGGAGCTGGTTGTCTGCTTAAACGACAGGCTTTCTGTCCTGTGCGCTGAGACGCTTTGCATAACCGACTCGACCACGCCACAGATATGCCATGTGGCCCTGGCCAAAGGGACGGCAAGCTATGCCCTTGACAGCCGCATTGTCGCTATCAAACGCGCCGTGCTTGTCGGCACTGGAACGCCGCTTTTTAAGACCACACAGGACTCGCTCCTGCGGTGGTATGGCCTGTGGCAACAGTTTGAAGGCACGCCGGCCTATTATATGCTTGATGTCCAAAGCGGCTTTATCACGCTCCATCCCATCCCTGAAAGAAATGACACCGTTGCCCTTAGCGTCTATCGCCTCCCGCTTACTGAAATGTCTGCCGCGTTTCCAAACGCCGAACCGGAGATCCCACGCCGCTTCAACCGCACCCTGATAAACGGCATTTTGGCCCTGGCTTATGAGAAGTCCGGCTCAGACACGCTAAACTCTGAGGCCGCTAAGACTTACAGAGAGCTTTGGCAAAAAGGACTGGATGAGATCAGACGCGAATCTCTGGTCAACGGCCACGCCTCCTACTCTCTCAATGACATTATGGGGGTGATATAATGGGAAACGTTTACAGGGAATTCAAGGGGCTTGCCAATGTGCTGCCGCCAGAGCGCATAGGGTTTTCGTATCTGAGTTCAGCACTCAACGTTGACATAGACGACTCAGGTTTGATCAGGCGAAGACCCGGGTATAAGAAGGTCTATGAGGGTGCGGTGCATTCGCTGTGGAGCGACGGGCGCGTGTGCCTTTTTTGCCAGGGTGGGCAGCTCATGGAGCTGTTAGCCCCTGAAACCACAGGCGGCCCATACGCTGGTCGTTGTCTGAGGCAGGGCCTCACAAGCGGCCAGCGCATGGCATACCTTTCACTCAACGACACGGTATATTACTCCGACGGCGTCGTAACGGGCGCTATTGATACCCGTGTCCACACGACAAGGACATGGGGGATGACGCCCCCACCGGCACCACAATTATCTCCCGCGGAGGGCAATCTTCGCACGGGGAGATACGCCATAGCGCTTACATATGTGCGCCGCGGCGGGGCATACTCCCCAAGCGGCGGGCAGGAAAGCGGCACCTCTGTCCTTTCATCCATAGACACTGCCGCAGGTGGAATAACCGCTACCGCCACCGCCTCAGACGACCCCGATGTTGTGGGCATAAACCTGTACATGACGACAGTCAATGGCGAGACGCTATATCTGGCCATGAGGCTTCCAAACCAAAGCGCCGCCGTTTCCCTGAAAGACGAACCAGCGCCTATGCTTACCGCTGTTACAGAAGGGCTAAAACCTCCCCCTGCCGGACATCTCATGACCTACTACAGGGGGCGCATCTACACAGCCGCCTACGATGTCCTCTACTACTCGGAGCCTTTTGCCTTTGAACTGTATAATATGGCGGCGAACTGGATACCATTCAGCGGTATGATAACCCTGCTTGCCGCCGCAGAAGACGGCATATTCGTGGGTACTCAGGACAAGCTCTTCATGTTACGGGGGGCAACGCCGGACAAATTCACACTCCATAGCATATCTGACTGCGGAGCGGTCATTGCCACACAGGCAACAGGAGAAACGCGCCACAGCGACAACGGCACCAATTCACTAAGACGTACGCTGCTTTGGGAATCACGGCGCGGCAAGTGCAGTGTTTCCTTAGAGGGTGGCTCAGAGATAAACTACGCCGCCGAGGGCATATATTCATACGAGAGCGGCCTCACAGGGGCTGGCATTGTCCAGCGGCGTGGCGGGATGAACCTCTATATAAGCGTGATGAAGGGGGTTATCAACGGAGGCCCGAGGGTTAACAGCTATATGGAAACCGTTTACGCGGGTGGAGCGCCAACACTGCCGCCCATCTCAATAAGCGCCTCATAAGCGCCTCGTAAAATATCATATTAACTATGGTAGAGGGTTCTCTGGATTCCTGCTTTCGCAGGAATGACAGACTACAGAGGATGAATAACCGTACAGAGGTGAATAAGCAGATAGAGGTGAACAACCATAGAGATGTGTCATTCCTGCGAACAGACTGTGTCACAATAGTAAAGCAGCCCCCCCCCCCC
>NZ_JBJUSG010000110.1:0-12109 GCF_046044395.1 Candidatus Magnetominusculus dajiuhuensis
CGGCGCAAGCAAGGACGAGATAGCGGTGTTGAAGCAGGCGGTGTTTAATATGGGACTCGATGCGGCGGCGGTCATATCGTCATCGACGACGATAGAGCTGCTGGCGTCGGACGCAAAGGCGCTGGCCGGCACGATAAGAAATCAAATCATAGGGCCGTGGGTATTATTTAACTTCGGCCCGAATGACGCGGTGCCGCTTTTCAAGTTTCACTATGAAGAGAAAGAAGACCTGGACGCCACAGCAAAGGTGTACACAGCATTAGTGTCGATGGGCTTTAAAGATATAGGCATGAAACACATACACGAACGCTTCGGAATCCCCGTACCGGAGGCGGGAGAGGAGACGTTGAAGACATATATTGGAGGCAGCGCGGGAACTGACAGCATGGCAGCGATAAACAATAATGCCAATGCCGTAAGCGTCAATAAGGCCACTCTGCCGACATCTGGAACAGATACGATGTCCCATACGGTAGACGCGTTTTTAGAGCAGCTTCAAACAGAATCAAACCAAGGCATGGCCGATCTGTTCGATCCAATCAATAAGCTGATGAACGATGTATCCTCACTTGACGAACTTCGGGACAAGATATTGGATACATATAAGGAGATGGACGCGGCGGCATTAGGCGGCCTGATAGAGCGGGCGATGGCAGCGGCGGAACTTGCTGGCCGCTACGAGGTGAAGTTTGGCAAACGTACAATATAAAAACCTGCCCTTTCAGGAGGCGATAGACTACTTCAAGCAGAAGATAATCCTGCCAAGTGAAACGTGGCACGACTTTCAAAGCGAGATGCACGCGAGGGCGTTTACGGTTGCCGGGGCGGTGAAGACGGATCTCTTAGCCGACCTCTATAAAGAGGTATTAAAAGGCGTTAAGGATGGCGTGAGCATACAGGAGTTCAGAAAGAACTTTGACAGCATCGTCAAGAAATATGGCTGGAACTATAACGGCAACAGGAACTGGCGCACGGGTGTGATATTCAACACGAACATGACGGTGGCCTATGCCGTGGGGCGATACAAGCAAATGACAGACCCCGACGTGCTGGCGGCGTTCCCGTATTGGCGATACCGGACAATGGATGACAACCGCGTAAGGCCGCAGCACAGAGCATGGAATAATATTGTACTGCGGTATGACGACCCGTGGTGGGATGGGCACTATCCGCCAAGGGACTTCGGCTGCCGGTGTGAGGTGCAAAACCTGTCAGGAAAAGATGTTGAACGTCTAAAGGCCAAGGAGGCTGTCCAGACCACAGCCCCTGACGACGGCACATACAATTGGCGGAATCCGACAACGGGGGCGATAGAGGAAATCCCAAACGGTGTAGGCCCCGGATGGAATTACAATCTTGGCGAATCGGCATGGGGCAAGCCTATGGCGGAGTCTGCGATGTCCGAATGGCAGGCAGGGGCAAACAACTGGGAAAGACTGATAACAGACAACTACGAGGACTACGGCAGGCCGGAGACAATTCCTCTGTCTGCAACAGATACAACGCCGGGCATTATAGCGGCAAACAAGGCAGAGATTAAGCAGATAATTGAGAAGGTAATCGGCGGGCAAGAAAAGACATATTTCTATCCAGCCGGAGATTTTACATATTCGATGGTAGTCAACGCCGAAGTCTTGGGTGAGCATTTAAGCGCAGATAGAAGCCCATTTTTGGTTTATCTGCCGGAGGCGTTGGAAAACCCGTATGAAATCTGGCTGTCTGCGGAAAAGAATACTGCCACAGGGAAAGTAGCGCTAAGGCAACGCATCATAAAGGGGTTTGATATTGGTAAGGGAAAGGGAATGCTTATCGTATTTCAGACGCTTGATGGTTATATGGAAGCGTGGACGTCCATATATATGTCAGATTTGAAATATCTAAACAACCAAAGACAAGGGAAACTGATATGGCAAGAGAGTTAAGTGAGCCGTCAGGTTCCCAAGCAGCCTGGGCTAGCGTTGCAAGTTACAGGGGCTTGAGCCCAACTTGCAATACATAATTAATTATAACCAATGATTAAAGGAAAGGGCAAATGGCAGGGGCATTAATACAAGTAACGATAGATGACGGCGGAGTTCAGGAGACGCTGAACCTGATAGCGCAGCGCGTCAAAAACCTGAAACCGGTGATGCAGCTAATCGGCGAGCGCGTTACAGCTTCCGTGAAGGAAAACTTTAGGGCAGGCGGAAGGCCGGAGATGTGGATACCTTCAAAGAGGGCATTGAGCAAAGGTAAAACAACGTTAATAAACAGCAAGCGGCTGATCTCACCGTTCCTGCTGTTAAAAATAACATTGATATGTGCCTATTTGACTCATTTCATGAGAGCTATTGCGGGGATGTAATAAGAAATCAGAAACATTATATCGCGATTGGCGAGCTCAAAGGCGGGATTGATCCGGCGGGAGCGGATGAACACTGGAAGACAGTAAGAACTGCGCTTGAAAGAATCCATAAGGGTTTTGTCAGTTATACTCCAGCAACTTTCTTCATTGGTGCCGCGATTGAGAAGAAAATGGCTACTGAAATATGGGAATTGCTTGAGGATGGAACAATCAGCAACGCCGCCAACCTGACGAACGAGGATCAGGTTTCGTCAATATCAATGTGGCTTTGCAGCTTGTAATATTATTATAGTCTTCGCCCGTCGCTGTTCATCGCCGTTCATCACTATACGAAACAGATCCTTTTGCCGCACCGGAGATGTTTACCGGCCTGTCTCTGAACGATTCAGGAAGCACTATTTCCCCATCCTTTAAGTTAATATAAATGTGTTGCGGTATTTTGACATCATCCTGCGGGCTTTGGATTGTAATATTGCCCTCATCTACATCAACGCTGATAGCGAAGAGGCTGTTTGTTGCCGCCCCTACTGTGATATTTAAATTTGCCGTCAACTCCGAATACACACCGCGGGGTCTGAACTCATAGTTATACTCCGGCAGTAGAAACCGCTGTCCCGCGCCAAATGATTCCTCTATGTAGTTGCCAGGAAGGCCGGCCCCCTGCACCGTCCCTGATACCGTCAAAACCCCGTGATTTACAAAAGATATATTGACGTTACACTCTGAACATCGAATAGTGACGTTATACGGTATTACATACGCGTCATTAGTAGTATGATATATCTCCTTAAAAATCGGCGTTGTCAGAAGTACCCCTGATATGACGCCCGCCGTGATAACGCAGTATGCCATGATGGCAACCGCCTTTTTGCGAAAACTTAATGGTATGCGCTGCTGCCCCGCGGCAGTGTCCTCCCGATTCGGTATCCTGAGGATAAAATAATAAAGCGCCAATGAGCTGAGAAACACAATAAACGCCGACCACAAGACATCCGACAGAAAATGCCCGCCCATAGACATCCGCATTACCCCAAGCAGCGTACCGTAGACAAAGGCAAGGGACAGAGACAAAAAGGCAATCGCCCGTTTTTTGCGGCGAAAGATAAAATAAAAAACGAAAAAATAATATCCAACTGACGCATGGCCGCAGGGAAAGGACTTGCCCCGGCCTCCTTTGCCCTTTTGCAACACCTGCTGGTAGTCCCACGTGCCGCCAAATGTCTTTATCTCAACGGGACGAGGCCTTCCCCAGTAGTTTTTCAGCGTCAGATTCACTAAGAGGCCGGGGCCTATGGCCAGCGAGAGTATTAAAAATATCGCATAGCGCCTGTATTTCCTGTATTTGTCCTTCATATACCCAAGCACAAGCACTACTATGGATACGATTGCCGTCAGCGCGGCAGGCACTGAGGCGTAGTAGTAGAGCTGTTTCCATGGAAAACGGTTTGCCAAAAACCATGCCGCCTTTGAAGAGGACGCCCCATAGAAAAACCTCTCTATCTCAATATCTATGGGGGTCTTGAGAAATACAACTGTGGTAATGGCGGCAACTCCAATGAGAATCAGGACATCTGGCAGCCACAAGGCGCGCGATGTCCTGCTCATAATCCACCGGGACATGTAGTTATCTCCGGCCGTTGGTAATGCCTAGCCTATATATTGAAACCATGACCCTGTAAGTGTCTTGTCACGTATTATTTCTATCTTGCGGTCAGGATTATGGCTGATACGCAGGAGTGTCTTAAAAACCAGCTCGGTCTCTCCCTCTGCCCCAATGGCGGAGGCGGTCTCATCGGCGGTAAACGCCTTGCCCTTATTTGTTATCAGATGGTTTAAGGCGGTTTGTTGGAGCGTAACCACTGCCCCGGCGGCCTTTTTCCCCGCCTCAACGCCGGGCTGATGATACGCGTTTATATTTATCATAGAGGCATATAGGCCCACCGCCCTTTCATACAGGGCTATGAGCACTCCTAAGGAAAACGCGTCTATTTTATCAATTGTGATAGTCATAGACTCCCTGCCGCTGCCGGTGAGGGCGGCACGTGTGCCAAGGGCAAAGGCACTGAGATAGTCCCCTGTGGTGAAGTCCCCCTCAACGGCCATAGATTCGCCTTCCCTGTCTCTGAGGACTTCGACAAAGGTTACGAAGAAATTATTGACGCCGTCTCTAAGCTGCTGGATGTAGGCGTGCTGGTCTGTGGAGCCTTTATTGCCATAGACGGTTATTCCCTGGTTTACGATTTTGCCGACGAGGTCTTTCTCCTTGCCGAGGGATTCCATGATAAGCTGCTGCAGGTATTTCGTAAAGAGATGAAGGCGGTCTTTATAGGGCAGGATGACCATGTCCTTAGCGCCCTTTCCTTTGGTGGCGTAGTGCCACATCAGGGCGAGGATGGCTGATGGATTTTCCATCGTTGTACGCGTACGCGTTGCCTCGTCACACTGCCTTGCCCCTCTGAGAATCGAATCAATGTCAAGTCCCTGAAGCGCGGCTGGCAGAAGCCCTACCGCCGAGGTCTCAGACGTCCTGCCCCCTACCCAGTCCCACATCGGGAAGCGTTTAAGCCAACCATCGGCTGTTGCAATCTTATCCAGCTTGCTGTCTTTGCCTGTCACCGCAACGGCGTGCCTTGCGAAGTTCAATCCCATCTCCTCATATGCGCGCTTTGCCTCAAGCATTCCATTTCTTGTCTCAAGGGTTGAGCCGCTCTTTGAGATTACAAGTGAGAGGGTCTGGCCGAGGTCATTACCAATCTGGCCAAGGACGAAGTCCATACCGTCGGGGTCTGTGTTGTCGAAGAAGTAAACGGCCATTGGATCATGAGGGCTACCAACGGCGGCGGCGGCAAACTGCGGGCCGAGGGCGGAGCCGCCGATTCCTATGACAAGGACATTCTTAAACGTTTTTCCCTTTTCGGACACTATCTTGCCCGTGTGTATGTCGTGAGAGAATTCCTTTATCGCAGATAGCGTATCTGTTATTTCCGACTTTATCTCCCTGTTCGGGGCAAGGTATGGATTTCTGAGCCAGTAGTGCCCGACCATGCGCCCTTCGTCGGGGTTTGCAATTGCGCCGGCCTCAAGTTTTTGCATATCGTCAAAGGCCTTTTGCGCGTGAGGCTCCATTTTCTTCATAAAGGCATCGCTGAAGTTCATCCTGCTAATGTCTATCATCAAGCCAAGATTTTCGTTGACATAAAGGTATTTCTTGTATCGTTTCCAATAATCAGTGCTTTTCATGTTAATAAAACCTCCATGGTTAAAGATATTCGCAGATGCTCTGTCGCGCTGGTAATATAACAGTTTTTTTTATTTAAGTAAAGAACTGCCGCGAGGCGATTGACATTTCAGGCTTAACTGGTATATGATTCCTCAGCAGTGAGTCATCCGCAGGTTTGAGGAACTCTGAAGGGCCTCAGGAGGGTCGGGAAAATTATTACAAGGTACGCCAGGCTTATAAGTTTATTCTTTTCGGTGTCAGTAGCGTTAGTGGCGGTTTTATTCAGTGGTTCGCGCGCATTGGCCGAGGACAGGACGATAGCCGCGGGGGAGTATCTTACACTTGAAAACTGTATAGATATTGCCTTAAAGCAACAGCCCAATCTGATGTATTACCTTTATCAAATTCACGCCAATGAGGCTGAGGTTGGTCAGGCGCAGTCCGGTTTTTATCCCTCACTGGATTTACAAAGCGGCTATACGCGTGCTCAAATTGTCAACAGACACCATGATAGTCCCTATTCAACTATAATCAACAAGGACGACTACTATGGAAGCGCGGAGCTGTCTCAGACGATTTTCGATTTCGGCAAAACTTTGACGAACGTAAAGATGAGGAACTACTACCTCCTGGCCTCTAAAAAAGACTATGAGGCGCAGGCAAACACCACTGCCCTGAACGTCAAAAGCTCCTACTACGGCGTTGTAAAGGCCAAGAGGGCGCGGGACGTGGACGCCGAGACGGTAAAAAAGTATGAGCAGCAACTTGACCAGGCAAAGGATTTCTATGATGCCGGCACAAAGGCCCGCTATGACGTGACACAGGCGGAGGTCAACCTAAGCGGCGCAAATATTTCCCTTATGAACTCGGAAAACGCACTGGCCGTTGCGTGGGACAATCTTACCACTACGATGGGCATTATCTATTCCGCCGATTTCAGGATAGACGAAGACATAAGCCCCAAACCTCTTGGGATTAAATTCGAGGACGCACTGGCGGCCGCATACAGTAACAGGCCTGATTTGATGTCAGCCATAGCGGCAAAAGACGCCGCGGAGAAAAACATCGAGTACGCGAAGAAGGACTATTTCCCCGTTATAAGCGGTACGGCCTCGTATAACTACGACGACGGGCGCTTTCCACTCAATAACGGCTGGATGGCCGGTGTGGTGATGAAGTGGAATATTTTCTCAGGCTTTAACACCAGATACAAGGCCGCCGGGGCAAGGGCCGCCATGGACGCCGCCGAATCTAAGATTCAATCCATGAAACTGTCTATTTACAGTGGCGTCAGACAATCCTATCTGAACCTGAAGCTCGCCGGGGATGTTATTCCCGCCGCCGAGCTACAGGTGAAACTCGCACAGGAAAACCTTGACATAGCCACATTGAAGTACGAGGCAGGGCTTGCCAGCCCGGTTGATTATACGGATGCCGTAGTGCAGTATAAATCCGCAAAGCTAACATATATTAACGCCCTCTATAATTACAAAATAGCCCAGGCGGCCATATTGTGGGCAATGGGCAGCAGATAACGCGCCAGATAATGAGGAGCAGATGATAATGAGGAGCAGATAATGAAAAGACAAATCGTTTTTATATTCTTAGCAGTGTTCATTGCCACCGGATGTGCAAAGCACCAGGAGGCCAGAGCCCCAATAGTGCCAGTGCTGACTGCCGCGGTAGAGAAAAAAACTATCCCCATAGAGATCAGGGCTATCGGCAATGTCGAGCCATACCTGACAGTAACGGTTCTCTCGCAGGTGGACGGCGCCCTGCAGCAAGCCCATTTCAAAGAGGGCGAAGATGTTAAGAAAGGGCAACTGCTCTTTACTATAGACCCACGCCCTTTCATTGAATCTGTCAGACAGGCGGAGGCGGCGCTCCTGCAGGATAAAAGGCAACTTGAATTTTACGAGGCACAGGCCAAAAGATATACCTTTCTTGTCGAAAAAGGGGCCGTTGATAAAAATACAGCCGAACAAAATCAAACCCTCGCCTCTACTCAGTCAGAAAAGGTGAAAAACGACAAGGCGCAGCTTGAGGCTGCGAAGTTAAAACTCCAGTACTGTTACATACGCGCCGAAATTGACGGCAGGGCTGGCACTTACCTGACTAACGCCGGTACGAGCGTCAAGACAAACGATACAAAACTCGTAGTCCTTAATCAAATTATGCCCATATACGTTACATTTTCAGTGCCTGAGAAAGACCTGCCGACCATAAAGAAGTACAGCGAACATGAGAAGTTAAAGGTGTCCGCCTATCCACCCGGCTACGCTAAAGACGCCCGCGAGGGACAACTTACATTTATTGATAACGCGGTCAACACCCAAACGGGGATGATTAAACTAAAGGCTGTCTTCGCCAATAAGGACAAGTACCTGTGGCCAGGCCAGTTCCTCAACGCCGTGATGACTTTGGCAATGGAGCCGGACGCACTTGTAGTGCCGGTCAGCGCCGTCCAGGTAAGTCAGCAGGGGCAGTACGTGTTTGTCGTCAAAGACGATATGACGGTGGAGACCCGCATTGTCAAAGTCGCAAGAGAACTCGGTGAGGAGCTGGTAATAGAAAAGGGTGTAAACGCCGGTGAGACAGTGGTGACAGACGGCCAGCTTAAACTCAAGCCCGGCTTCAAGGTCTCGGTTAAAAAGCCCGGCGACGGGCAAGACAACACCACAGCTCGTCCCCAAGAAAAGAAATGATCGAAAAGAGAAAGGCCGACAGATCTCATAACCTCTCCGATATCTGGATCAGGCGTCCCGTAATGACGACGATTGTTATGGTCGGGATATTTGTCTTTGGCCTGGTCAGCTATGATAAGCTGCCTATCAGCAATCTGCCAAGTGTGGCCTTTCCGACTATTAATGTTACGGCCAACTATCCCGGTGCAACCGCCGATACGATGGCGGCAACTGTGGCAACACCGCTTGAAAAGTCTTTTTCCCAGATTCAGGGCATAAACTCTATGACGTCCACATCCAACGCGGGTTCAACCACTGTGACTATCCAGTTCGATCTCGACAGAAATATTGACGCCGCCGCCCAGGACGTTAATACGCAGATAAACGCGGTGCAGGGGCTTTTGCCTCAGATGCCCACCCCGCCCACGTATAGTAAATATAACCCATCTGACAATCCTATCATGTACTACGCAATTTACTCATCAACAATGACAGAGGCTGACCTTTATGACTACGCCAACACAATAATAGGCCAGCAGATTTCAATGCTCAGCGATGTTGCCAAAGTCGAGGTCTATGGCACTAAGTACGCCGTGCGAATAATGGTAAACCCTAACTCCCTGGCCTCCAAAGGCATAGGAATAGACCAGGTGGTTAACGCTATAACCCAGGCCAACGTCATCAAACCAACAGGCAGTCTCGACGCTGACAAATATAAACAATATACGATACGCAGCGAAGGCCAGCTCTACAAGGCAAAGCAGTATGAACCTTTGATTGTCGCCTATCAAAACGGCTATCCCGTCAGGATAAAAGACATCGGAAAGACCTATGACAGCGTGATTAACGATAAGATTGCTATAAACGCGCATATAGGCGGGCAGACCATAGAGTCGGTCGTTATAGCCGTACGCCGGGTGCCGGGTTCAAATACGGTTCAGATTTCTGAAAACGTGAAAAGGCTTGTAGAGGCATTAAAACCGCAGCTTCCTCAGGCGCTCAATTTGTATCTCCTTCACACAGACGCCGACTACATTCACCAATGTATAGACGATGTGAGAAACACGCTGATTGTTACAATATTTCTGGTAATATTCATAATATTCGTATTCCTTCGCTCGTGGGTATCAACGATAATACCGGCCGTAGCGATACCGCTCTCACTAATAGGGACGTTTGCGGTGATGTATGTCCTGGGATATAGCCTTGACAACCTCTCTATGATGGCCCTGGTGCTGGCGGTTGGGTTTGTCGTTGACGACGCCGTGGTAATGCTTGAGAACATATTCAGGCACATGGAGATGGGAGTTCCCGCAAGGGAGGCCTCCTTTAAAGGCTCCGCGGAGATAAATTTTACAATTTTATCTATGACGTTGTCACTTGTGGTGGTGTTCATACCGCTGTTGTTTATGTCCGGGCTTATCGGCAAGCTCTTCAGGGAGTTTTCTGTTACAATAGCGGTGGCAATAATGATTTCTGGTTTCATATCCCTTACGCTTACGCCGATGATGTGCAGCCGTATCCTCTCGCACTCCCACGAGGAAGGAAGGGGACGATTTTTCAGGGCATCAGAGGGGTTATTTAACGCGATGCTCGGCTTTTATGAAAGGACGTTAAGGGTCGTTCTGAGACATAAGTCAGTGACGGTGATATTTATGGTAGTGGTATTAGTGGTAACCGGTTATTTATACATGACAATTCAGAAGGGATTTTTGCCTAACCAGGACTCTAACATGCTGATGGGCATTACGCTGGGGCCGGAGAGTTATTCCTTTGAGGAGATGTTAAAAAACCAAAGAAAAGTAGCCGCGATAGTAGAGAAAGAACCGGGGGTTATCGCCCTGATGTCCGCCGTCGGGAACTTTGGCGTTTCAAACAAGGGGATAATGTTCGTCATGCTCGACGACAAGGCCAAAAGAAAACTCTCCGCAGACGGCATGGTCATGGACCTGTGGCCAAAGGTCAACTCCGTACCAGGCATATATACTTATCTGCAAAACCCGCCGCCTATACAGATTGGCGCATCACGCTCAAACGCCCAGTACCAGTACACGCTTAGGTCAACCAACGCAGAAGACCTGTATAAATACGGCCCGATGATGACGGCGAAGATGGCCAAAATACCCGGCCTCGTTGGTGTCAACAATGATTTGCAGACAAACGCCCCCTGGGTAAATGTTGATATAGACAGGGACAAGGCCGCCGCCCTCGGACTGAGCGTAAGCCAGATACAGACCGCCCTCGGTGCCGCGTACGGCGGGATGTATGCCTCGACGATATTCTCGACAATTGACCAGTACTATGTTGTCCTGCAGGTTGAGCCGCAGTTCAGGACGCGCCCTGATCTGCTGTCCCGGTTGTACATTCACTCAGGCACAGACAACAGGCTCGTCCAGCTTAGTACGGTTGCCAAAATAACCGAGACATCCGGTGCCCTGACGGTAAACCACACGGGGATGATGCCATCAACGACGGTTTCCTTTAATTTAAGGGAAGGGGTCTCAATCGGCGACGCCGTCTCCGCAATTACCGAAATCGCACACGAAGAGCTGCCGGCAACACTATCCGGCACGTTTCAGGGTTCAGCGCAGGCCTTTCAGGACTCCATGTCAAGCATGGGACCGCTTATGATAATTACGATATTTGTAATCTACATGGTGCTTGCCATATTGTATGAGAGTTTTATACATCCGATAACGATACTTACGTCGCTGCCGCTGGCGGGATTTGGCGCGCTGATAACGCTGGCGCTGTTCAGGATGGAGCTGAACATGTATTCATTTGTCGGCGTTGTGATGCTGATAGGAATAGTGAAGAAAAACGGGATTATGATGGTTGACTTTGCCCTTGAGCTTGAGCGGGACAAGGGTACGGATTCTGAGGAATCAATATATCAGGCTTGCCTTGTGAGGTTTCGCCCGATAATGATGACAACAATGGCGGCTCTCTTTGGCACGATTCCCATAGCTCTGGGTTATGGCGCTGGTGGAGACGCCAGACAGCCTTTAGGAATAGCCGTAGTCGGAGGATTGGTGTTTTCTCAGTTGATGACGCTCTACATAACGCCGGTGTTTTACGTCTACATGGACAGATTAAATAAATGGGTAACAAAAAATCCAGAAGTGGCAACCCAGTCGCCTGCTACCAACCTGTAACCACACTTCGTTACTAACCTGTAACATTTCTCAAGTAAAATAATTGCTCGCAGAACAGGACACGTCGTTAATGCCATACGATAAACCCCCGCGGTACGCCATTTTTGCGGCCCGAAAATAAAGGAGGCGGGAGCACAGCCAATTATTTTGGTAAACAGGCATGTTACCTATTGTTATATAAGATGAATTAAATTTAATTGTTGATATTATAAATAATATGTGTATAATAAATAGCGGCGGTACCGGTCTCATACAGGGCAATCGCATTAGAAACTTACACCAGTAATTCCCTCTCATGGATTCCCGCTTTCCAGACTGTGTCATAATTATTTTTTACAAAAAAAGTCAAAATATGTAATACACATAGTTATATGCCTATCACTGTATTGGCATTTCGACCTATGACTTTTTTCTAATAACTAAATTAGGTCAGAGATTACATATTCTTTGGTCTGTCATTCCTGAGAAATCAGGAATCCAGTTATTTTAAGCATAGAACAACATAATAATCAATGGAATCTCCGATGAATAATGTAATTTATTGGAAAATATCATCACACAGTGGAGCGGTGTTCCTGGATTCCTGCTTTCGCAGGAATGACAAAATTCTAAGTAACTCATTTATCGGTAACTTGGAATAATTTTTCGACAATAATTATCGCTAATGCAATACGAATTAGTCCACGTAATTATGACACAGTCTGTT
>NZ_JBJUSG010000111.1:0-11918 GCF_046044395.1 Candidatus Magnetominusculus dajiuhuensis
CGATAAGGGTACTCTTGCCGGTAACCCAGCGGGTGTAGTTATTTAGACGCTTACTAAGCAAATAGCCCCATAGTGTTTGGTTAAGTTTCAGTACACATACGTATTGACAAAGATTGCATTCGCTCTCAAGAGACACACCCAACCGCTTACTTTTTCAGTTGGGCTTGCTGTTGTTTTCTCTTTAACAACTTAGCCCTAAGGCGCTTCAGAGGTGAGGTGGGTTGTTTGGGTTTTGGTGTTAATTCTTTTTTAATCTCCTCTACAACTCGTTTCAGGGCCTCTTCTCCGTATTTGTTGTTTATACTTTGCAGGAAAAGCGAAATAAACGCCCCTGCCTTTACCTTATCCTCCAAGGCTTGCGCGTTTGTAATAATCATATACGCGACCGCCTCACAGTAATTGTCTGACATAACTCTGTTGTCCATCGCCTGTAACCTCCTTTTGTCTTGAAATAGATTTATGAAGTGGACGGTAACATCTTAACGTCTCACAGCATCTCACAGACCAAAATATAACTGGTATTGAAATCTTCTCCACAGTCCTCATACGCGTTGGTTCCACTGATTCGTTTATATATTTCTCCTTTAGAAGAAGTATAAGCAACGGGCATTTTTGCAAAGTTTTTCCTTCCAATTTCCTCCTCTATCATTATCAGTATATCTTTCACTCTCCAGTCATAAACCATGCCGGGGATAACCTTCCAAAGCGGTTCACCGTTTATGCTAAGTTGCGAATGGCGGTCCTCATCGAACACAAGATAAAATCGTATCTTCACGTAAGAGCCGCTCTCGATTCCCTTAGGGAGTACTCTATAAAGTGAGAAGGCGTATATTCCACAATCAAATATCAACACTGGGTAGCCATCGTATTTGTCGATGGCAAATATCCTGCCTACTCCCTCATAAAGATTTATCTCAACCTTCTTTAGTGACTTTGTTGCGCTTTCAGACGGCTCCATTTCTATATCTATAAAGGTCAACGCGCTGAAAAACGTATCCCCAACATCACGGTCACCATATTCCCTTAGTGACATGCCACCGCAATTAATACCAAATATCTCTATAGCCTTCTTATTAAATATCATCTTTCATCCTCCTTTTTTAAACTTTATTTATTATACTGAAGTAAAGTAACTATCGTATATACCTTTCTCTCTATTGTTAGTATCCTCCTTTGTTTATCGAGATGCAGGTGGTTTTCTATATCCTACTTTGTACATCGTTACAAAAGTCATTTTATTGTTAACACGGTCAACCCTGTAAATCATATGTATAACCCCGTCGCTTTGTGGTACCTGAAACTCAACCGTTTCAAATAGTTTGTTACCATTTATCGGTTGAAACACAACTCTGCCTTTGTCAATCGCCTCCTCACGATACTTTGGTATATTTTGATAATCCCCCTTTGTCAGAGGTACATTGCTCTTGCCACCCTGTCCCTTACGTTGTTCCTCAGGGATTTTATCCTGCGGACTTACTTTATAGCCTTGAGCCTCTCTTTCTTTGGCGATTTCTACTTTGGCGTCAGAATGTCCGCGTATTGAGTGTTCAATTGTCGCTTGTGAAGCCTCTGTTGTATATCCATCGAATCTTGTTGATGACCCTGCCTTTTCAGCTTGCTCGTTCAATGTCTTTGCCTGGTTAGCCTTTATATCGCCAGTAGTTATCTTATTTGCTTCCTTTTCTGGATCAGACTTGGACAAAGAACTTCCATTCGCTGTTTCGTCGTATATTCCGCCAATTTTTTCACTTGACTTCGCCGCCTCTTCAGCCGCCTTTTTCTCTACTGCTGCTTTCTCTGCTGCCGCCTCTTCAGCCGCGGCTTTTTCTTCTACCACTGCCGCCGCAGCCTTTTCGTCCGCTTTTGCTGCTGCTTGAGCATTTAATTTGCCCTTCGCCGCAATTAAAACTGCCGCGGCAAGCATGACGCCAAGAGCGCCATATCCGGGAAACTTCTCCTCGGCATATTTCATCAGCTCATCCAATGCTATACCCATCGCCATGGCAGCGAGAATTGCCGGTACGGATTCAGCGCCAAACATCAATGTCAGCACCATTGTCAGAACGGCGTTTTTCCATTGTTTTCCGATCTCAGCTGCCTTGGCACGTAAATATTCCGCTATCAATTCATTATCTTCTTTGGTCCACTTAGATTTAGGTTTGCTCAATATCTTCCGTATTCTTTTTTCCAACTCAGAGTCATTATTAGTGATGTTAACTCCTTTATTATCTTCAACCTCTGCGGCGTTATCCCCCGCTGAATCTGAAACGGGTAACACGCCGCCGTCGGCCTTCTCCATCTTGCACCCCGGCCTTCTACCCTGAAATCTCCCATGCTCATCCTTTATCCAACATGTATCCGCCATCGTCCATTCTCCTCCTGATTTGCCTCGATTAATTCGTTGCCCTTATATATATGTCCAAAATTCGCATGAATGTCCTATAAAGCCAGTAAATACGCCGGTTTCCTGTTCGCATGGGTTTCTTAAATGGCGGGATTTAGTAAAAAACACTACAATAACGTATCAGTGCGACATTATTGTAGCATTAAAAGTAGTGGCTGCGGCGGTAAGTTGTTGATATTGAAGTGTAAATATTATTTAACTATTAAATATGGAGTAAAACACCTTGTTGAGCTTCCACTGTTAACATGATGTCTGTATCACAGTGCGGTTGCCCTGCCGTCTCTGAGGATTAATATCGTGTTGGCGGCTCTTTCGGCCAGCCCGGCGTCGTGCGTGGAGAGGATTATCGTTGCCTTCAGGGTATGTCTCATGTTTTGGATTATCTCCTCTATCGCCTTTGAGTTTTTGGCGTCCACCGCCGCTGTTGGCTCGTCCAGAAAGAGGACAGAGGGGGAGATAACCAACGCCCGCGCCAAGCCCATGCGCTGAGTCTCGCCGCTTGAGAGCGTCACGGCCCGGCGTCTTATCTTGTCCTTCAGGCCGACCATTTCGGCGGCGTTTAATACCCTATGTTCTATCTCAGCTTTGTTCACTTTTCTAAGTTTAAGCCCATATGCGATGTTTTCATAGACCGTCGTGTTAAAAACGCCAACAGACGGCAGCAGCAGCGTAATACGCCGCATGAGGGCAAGGCCATGTTCTATCACTACGCCTTCCTCAATAAAATCTGCTTTGCCGGAGTCCGGTTTTTCTATGAGCGCACAGAGCCGGAGAAAGGTTGACTTACCCGAACCGTTTGGCCCCATTATGGCATACACGCGGCCGTCTTCAAACCTGTAAGAACACCCGTCAAGGACAACCGTGCCGCCGTAGGATTTCTTTAGCTCAGACACGCTTAGAGTCAGGCCCAAAGGTACCCCTTAGTGTGCCCCCGTCTGGAAAAAAAATATAAGGCAATATTTACACAAAGCGAGATACTAAGCAGCACAACTCCAAGGGCTATGGCCTCAGAGAAATCCCCCTTGTCTGTCTCCAGCACAATGGCCGACGTTATGACCCTCGTCCTACCGGCGATATTGCCGCCCACAATAAGCACCGCCCCCACCTCGGCACTAAGCCGCCCAAAGGCCGCCATCACCGCGGCTAAGATTGCATAGCGCGCCTCCTTTATTATAGCAATCGTCGTCTGAAACGGCGCTGCCCCAAGTGTCATAGCGGCCTGGCGTATTATTGGTGGCACAGCGCTGATGGCCGCATAGCTAAGGGATGACACTATCGGAAAGGCCAGGATGCTTTGGGCGATTATCATAGCTGACGCGGTATAAAGCAGCCCAAGCGCCCCAAGCGGCCCCCGCCTTGAAAGCAGCAGATACAAAAATAACCCCACCACAACCGGCGGAAGCCCCATCGCCGTGTTCAATATATTTAGTGCGAAGTGTCTTAGTGGAAATTTTTCTTTTAAGCAAATCAGCGCCCCCGTGGGCACCCCAAGTGCGGTGCCAATTAACAGCGCGGTCAGAGATACCCTAAGGGACAATAAAACTATCCCCATCAGCCCGGCGTCCAATGAAATTATCAATAAAAACGCCTTTCTAAGGCCTTCGATTATTAAATCCATCGCGCCAGCTATTTAATCCCCATGATAAGAAATCCCCTTAAGGGGGCATTCGGCACACAGGGGTTTGGGTTTACAGAAGTACTTGCCAAGCCTGACGAACAGGGCGTGGTAGTTGTTGTATATGTCGCGGCCTATACTATTTTGAAAGAGCGCCTGAAAGTCGTCGTATGGGCGTTTATAGACCATAAGCCCGTGCCTGTCAATGACGCGCTTTGTGTAGGCGTCTATGACGAATACCGGCTTTTGAAGGGCATAAAGCAGTATTGAGTCAGCGGTCTCAGGGCCGATGCCGTGTATCTCTAGCAGGGCAGTCCTGAGGGCGGCGGTTTCCTGTCCTGTCATTGTTTCAATAACCCCGCCGTAGTTTAGTACGAGAAACTCTATAAATGCCTTCAGGCGCGCGGCCTTTACGTTGTGGTAGCCGGAGGGTTTTATTAACGCGGAGAGATCGTGCGGAGACATCGCGTGCATTATCAAGGGGTCAAGGGCATTGTTGGCCTTTAGATTTGAAATAGCCTTCTCGACATTGAGCCAGTTGGTGTTTTGCGTGAGGATTGCCCCAACTGCCACCTCAAATGGTGTTTCGGCTGGCCACCAGTGCTGAGGGCCGAAGGCCGCATTAAGTGTTTCATAGATACGCGTGAGAAACTCCCCGATGCTCAAATCGTGGGCGGTTGTGTTATAATGCGCGATGGCAACAATATCCTCTTTCATCACAGCCTATTATAGGACGTTTTAAATGGACAGGGCAATAGTCCTTATGTATCACAACATCGGCAGGGTGCCAAAGGGGGCAAGGCTTCCAGGGCTTTACGTGTCACCAGCGGCATTTCACCTGCAGATGCGGTATCTGAAGGCCGCGGGCTTTACCGTTGTGTCTCTGGATGGGATTTTAGATTTCATAAGTGGCCAAAGCCGTGTAAGGCGTCCTGTGGCTCTGACCTTTGACGATGGGTTTCAGGATTTCAGCGACAACGCCTGGCCCGTGCTCAGGGCGCTGGGTTTCCCTGTGACGGTTTTTGTCGTTGCGGGGCGTGTCGGCGGGGAAAATCTATGGGACTGCGAGTATCTAAATGTCAGAAAGAAACTCCTCGACTGGAACGCCATCGCCAGATTAAAAGACGAAGGGGTCAGCTTTGCCGCGCATACCATGACACACCCCTCTCTTACATCCCTGGCGGGCGAGGCGCTGCGCGGTGAAGTCTTTGGCTCTAAGGCCGCCTTAGAGGAAAAGTTAGGCATGGGCGTGGATTATTTTTGTTATCCCTATGGCGATTATAATGAAGACACCGCCGAAATGGTAAAGGCCGCCGGGTATAAGGCCGCCTTTACAACCCGGAAGGGCTGTGTATTTAAGGCCGAAAACCCATATGAGTTAAGGCGCATATCTGTTAAATCCACTACAGGCCCGCTTTCATTCGCCTATAAACTCCACCTATATAAAGGCAGTTCTGCGTGCCGCAAAAAACAATAAATCTGCTGCTGCTCTACACAGGTAAGAGCTGGAGCGGCATAGGCTCGCACGGGGCGGTTCTTGCCGGGGGGCTGAGCAAAAAAGGCATTAACGTGGTGCTGGGATGCCCGCGCGGGGGGAAACTCTACGGGCAGGCCGAGGCGCTGGGGATTACAGTAAGACATATTGGGCTAAAGAATCTGATGGATTTTAAATCATGGTACAGGATACTAAGCGTAGTAAGACAGGACGGCATTGATGTAATCTGCGCCAATCTCGGGAAGGAGTACTGGCCGCTGGCGGTTATCTGCCGGGGACTGGGACTGAAATCCATAATCGTCAGACATCAGATGAACAGGCTGAAATCCCTGACCAACTGGCTTATCAGGGGCGATGTGGATAAGATAATAGCCGTAAGTGCCGCCGTAAAACGCACATTGATTAACAGTGGTATAGCTCAAGACAAGATAGAGGTTATATATAATTCGGTTGATATTAACCGCTTCGACCCCGGCAAGGTCAGCCGCGAAGAGGTGCGTGCCGAACTTGGCTTTGCCAAAGACGACCTGGTCATTGCCACCGTGGGCAGAATAACTGAGGACAAGGGCGGCCTTGATCTGTTGTATGCCTTTAAAGATGCCAGCGAGGGGAATCCCCGAATGAGATTGCTCTTTGCCGGTGACGGCCCATTTAAGAGTACGCTGCAAGAGAGCGCGGCCATGTTATCAATCTCTGAACGAGTACATTTCGCCGGATACAGGGATGACGTAGAGCGCTTGTACGCGGCGGCGGACATTGTGGCAGTGCCCACACGAGGGTTAGAGTCTTTTGGCATGGTGGTAATAGAGGCGATGGCTATGGAAAGACCCGTGATTGCCTCTGATGTTGGTGGAATACCGGAGATAATCACTCACGGGGCAAACGGCCTGCTGTTTACCCCAACCGACAGGGAGGCGTTATGTGAGCGTATTTGCGAACTTGCCGGCAATCCCTCTTTGAGCCTGTGGATTGCCAGAGAGGGGAGGAAAACCGTCATGGAGCGTTTCTCTGACGCTGCGTTTTCAGATAAGTTTGCCGACGTTTTGTATAATCTTATGTTATAATGAATAGTTATGATGAGATTTAATCTGATTCGCGACGCAACCCTTGGGACTATCAGTATCGGAAGATATAAAATACTTCACGAGCTGGGACAGGGCGCTATGGGGCTTGTCTACAAGGGCAAGGACACTATAATTGACAGGGTTGTGGCAATTAAGACAATACGCCTTGGCAAGGCGTTTCAGGCTATGGATGAGAAGGATATGCTTAAGCTGTTTTATCAGGAGGTCAGAATTGCGGGCATTTTGTCACATCCCAACATAGCCACGATATACGATGCCGGTGAATCCTACGACATACATTATTTTGTCATGGAGTTTGTTGACGGCATTGCGCTTAAAACAATAATTCAGGACAAGATTTCCCTGCCGCTCATCAGCAAAGTAAAACTGCTTGTGCAAGTGGCCTCGGCCCTTCACTACGCCCACCAGCGCGGGGTGATTCACAGGGACATAAAGCCCGCAAACATTATGCTTGTAATCAGTGAACATACCAAGACCAGGGACTATCAGGCAAAAATAATGGACTTTGGAATAGCAATGCTGTCGTCCTCAAAAAGCGCCATACACAAAGCAGACCGTGTCCTTGGAACGCCGTCGTATATGTCTCCTGAGCAGGTAACCGGAGGCGAGCTGGACAGGCAGACCGATGTGTTTTCCTTAGGGGCAATGTCCTATGAGTTTCTCACGGGGAAAAAACCTTTTCCGGCTGCGGACTTACCGTCGTTATTTACAAAGATTAAATCAGAAACCCCACCACCCCCGCATTCGATACAGAAGGATATACCGCTTATCATAAGCAATTGTGTAATGAAGGCACTGGAGAAGGACAAGGAAAAGAGACTGCAATCGGCCGGTGAGTTTGCTGACGAAATGGAGATATACCTTAGCCGCGCCGAAATGCTCGACACGCAAAAAATAGCTGCTTTGATGGATACGGCTGACAGGGAATTTCTCCTGAATTTGAAGAGACACTACACGTTCTTCGCTGACTTTTCCCTTGAGGAGCTGAACAAAATTTATAACATCAGCAGCAAACACGCATATAAAAAAGACGAAGAGATATTTAAAGAGGGAAGCATAGGCAACAGGATGTACATAATCATGAGCGGGCAGGTGAAAATCACCAAGACATCTCAGGGAAATACAACTGAAACCTTACTAAACATGCTGAAACCGGGGGACTGCTTTGGTGAAATGTCCCTGATGGACTCAGCGCCTCGCTTTGCAACCGCCACGGCACAGACCCAGTGCTCTCTTGTGGCCATTAACGAGGTAGTGCTTAGGAACTCCGAGCCTAAGCTCTGCCTGAAACTATACAAAAATCTCGCCCTTACCCTGTCCGACAGACTAAGAAAAAGCGACGAGAAGGTCAATGCCCTGCTTTCAAAATATCCCGACGCCACAATTGGTTGATAGCGTATTGCCTCATGTATAAACCTATATGAAATAGTGTCCTTGACAAAGCCCTTTGCTGTTCGTATAATTAGACTATGAGTGTGATAGCGATACCTCGTTCGATAAGAGAGCGTCTTGGGGACGAAGCCAGTGAGGACTTTGCCTCGCTTATCAACGATATAGACTTAGGGGCAAGAAAAGACGCCATAGCCATCGCAGAGGAGCGTTTTGAACGCCGCCTTTCTGAAGTTTCCGGCACATTACGCCTTGAAATGGAAAAACTGCGAGTTGAATTACGCGTTGAAATGGAAAAACTGCGGGCCGATGTCTCCAACATTAAAGCCGAAATAATCAAATGGATGTTCCTCTTCTGGATAGGACAAACCGCCGCGATGATTGCCGTAATTAAATTTTTGGTAGTTAAATAGTCTATCTCGCAGTTAAATAGACCATCCCGCAAGGTACGTGAGGCAGCAGAGTTGATTAACATAACGCCGCAAAAAATGTTATTATACCCACCTATGACAACAGCATCATTACGGTCAGGCAGCGCCGCCGCGGCAATTATTATAATGCTGCTTCTTTCTGGCCAGAGCGCTTATTCAGAATGTATCAAGGGGGATTGTTTAAACGGATATGGGACGTTTGTGTTTGACAGCGGCGAGAGATACGAGGGCGAGTTTACGGGGGGCAATCCCAGCGGCACAGGCACCGTCAACTACCCAAACGGCGACATCTACACAGGACAGCTTGCCGGTGGAGTCGCTTGCGGAAAGGGTGTTCTTGTTTTTGCTGATGGCCAAAAATACGAAGGGGAATTTAAGGACGGCCTGAGAAACGGCATGGGTACGAATATATGGCCATCAGGGGATAAATATGTCGGGCATAGTGTGGACGGCATCAGACAGGGCACGGGTATTTATTATTATACCAATGGCGACAGATATGAAGGACAGTTCTCAGGTGATAAATTCAACGGCGAGGGCACGTATTATTTCGGTAGCGGCGATAAGTACACAGGGGACTTTATTGACAACCTTTTTAACGGCGAAGGTGTTATGAGCTACGCCGACGGCTCCATATATGAAGGCCATTTTGAAAACGATAAAAAAAACGGCCGCGGCAGGTTAACACTGAAAAACGGGAAGGTACAGGAAGGCATATTCCTTGATGGCTTGCTGGTGAAAGATAAGGAAGAGGCAGGGGAAAAAGATATAAAACCCGCTGAGGCCGCCTCGAAATGGCCCCCTGTGCCATAAACAATATTTATCAGGAGGGATAGATGTTTAAAAAACACGTTGTAATTTTAGCAATGGTTGCGGTTGTCTTTGCCGGTGCTGATATCCTGTGGGCTAAGGCCGGAAGCTCAGGCGGCTCAAGGAGCAGTGGAGGTAGTTCATCCAGCAGGAGTTCTTACGGCAACTCGTCATCGGCGAGCAAGAGCAGCACCGCGACGGCCCCGGCTTCAAAATATGGCAATTCGGCAACCAACCCATCATCAGGCACTCAACAACAATCAAGCGATTCCAAAAAAAAATACGGCAACACCGCGGGGGCGGCCTCAGCCGGTGGCCAAACTGGTAAACCCTCTGCTTATGACCAAAAACTAAACACCACTGTCTCTAAACAACAGGCCAAAGAATCCCTGTCAAAGTATGAGGAGCAGCAGGGCAGGTTTAAATCGAAAGATACCACAACCAACTATGGCGGATACACTGGCAACCCCATCGTAAACAGGACGCGTGGCTATGACCAAAACACATATGCCTACCGGCGGGATAACTTCTATTCGGGCAACAGCTATCAGCCGCCGCAGTATGTGTATATGAGTGCGCCGTCTTTTGGCATGTGGGACGCCATGTTTCTGTGGTTTATGCTTGACCACGCCTCAGACAGAAACTACTCAAGGATGTACTATAACCATCAGAATGACCCGGATTTCCAGAGATGGCGTCAGGAGACCGAAAAGCTCTCAGGCGAAAACGCCGAGCTAAAGGCTAAACTCGCAAATCTCGACAAGCAGGTCGCTGAGCTAAAGGGTGAACCTGTTGACCAGTCATATATCCCACCCGGCGTGGACGCCGATATTGCCCTGAACAAAAAAGTGATTGAGGCGGCTCATCCCGTAAAAAAAGAATCGCATTATCTGCGCTGGTTCCTGATATTTGTGCTGCTTGCCTTATTAATTTATTATATATACAATAAGAGGAAAGGAGCGGCTTCGGCGGCGAAATACAGGTTGGATTAACATCAGGAGGACAACTATGGGTGCAATGGGAATCTTTAAACATATAGTGCAAAGGCAAAAGGAGGCGCTCTCGGGGCTGCTTGAGGGGAAGAAGCAGCGTGTGGATTCAACCATTCCACTTGGCCTGAAAATCAACAGCATAGTGAAAATTGACGAGACGAAGTTTATCATCAACGAGGGGAATTTAAAGGTGCAATCCCCCGGTGCGTCAACACACACGGTAGTTGCCGCCGGTAAATACACCATAGGGCCTATGAGTAACTACAAGGTATATCTTCAATCCACTATGGACAAAGAAGATGAGTCTATTATTCAGGTGGTTGTAGAGAATACGGAGATTATCTCCCTGGCCTATTTTAAGGTCATAGATGAGATATTCCCCGCCACCGAGGACGATTGGGGGGTATGGCTCAACTATGACACTGGCCTGATAGGATATAAGGATTTCATAATAGACGGTGAGTTGGTGTATCAGAGGACAATAGGCAGCCCTCAGCAGGAGTATATAGAACCTATGGAGTTTACCGAGACCGTCGCGCTTGACGCGTATGGGATGACCGGCATGAAGGTGGATTGTTTGTCTATGAGGTACGCAAGGGATGTTGGCATAAATGAGTATGTGGTTGTTACGATGGAAAAAGTTAAGGATGAGTTCGGCGCTGTAAAAGAGGCCGGAATAACAATAATGGCAGGCATAGAGCTGGCTGAGCCTGAACTTGAAATTTCGTAAGATATTAAGGAGGTAAGAAACATGGGGTTTTTTTCGAACTATGGAAAGGTGACAATGGATAAAATCAAAAACTCGGTGATAGAAGGATTGGTTTCCTTTGACCCGGAAGGGGCCACTGAGGCGGAGATAAAGGAAATGGACCAAAAACTTGAAGAGGTAAGCATTCAGGCCGCAAAGGCTCGCCAAACCATGCTGAAAGAAAAGGATGAGGCCGAGAAAATGGTAGCCCTGTATAATCAGAGGGTAGAGGCCGCCGAGATACTGAATCAAAAGATAGCCGCCGAAACTGACCCCGTAAAAAAGGCGTCCATAGAGAAAAGCCTCGCCTCGCTGATAGAAAACATAGAGAAGATGTCCGCCGATGTGGACAAGGAAAAGCAGGAAGCGGCAGAGGCCGAGGATATGTTCAAATATCTGGAGCAGATAACACAAGACGCGGCAAAAAAACTTAAAGAGGCAAAATCCCAATACTCACAGGCCATGAGAGAGATGCAAAGGGCAAAGATACAGGAGCAGATGGCCTCGGAAAAAGCGTCAGCCGCCAAAACGGCCGCAGGACTTGGCACAGATAATTTCAACGTGGCGCTAAAGGCAATGAAACACATCACAGAAGACGCCTCGGCAAAGGCGGAAGCGGCAAAAACACGCTCAGACCTCCTGAAACCCGCATCCCTCGAAGAGGACGAACACGTGGCCGCCGCCCTCAGAGAAGTAAAAGGAGAGGTTCAGCCAACAAGCCTCGCAGACAGGCTTAGTGCATTGAAGAAGAAATAAAGAGAAGGGGACGGGCTTTGCCCTTCCCCTTAACCCCATCCCGGCAGGGAAATAATTCCCCTGCACCCCTGTCTCAGGGCAATCGCATTTGAAAAAAATCACAAGATACCTATGCAATAATTCCGCCTTTGTCCCTTGCCGTCATTCCGGCTTGTCCGGAATCGTGCGCCTGTGAGTGTGCATAGTCAGAGGG
>NZ_JBJUSG010000112.1:0-11911 GCF_046044395.1 Candidatus Magnetominusculus dajiuhuensis
TAGGGATGCCCTCGCAGGGAAATCAACGGGTGTAGTTATTTAGACGCTTACGGAGATTCTATGAAAACATTATATAATTATGATGAGAACAATAAGAAATATATTGAGTTTAAGTATGAGAACGTTAACGAATACAACATTACATATCATGGTTATCATGTTGGGGACATTCCACCACCAATCAAAAAGAGACTTGAGGAAAAATTTAATATCTGATACCCCCACGGCTACAAAGCCGCAGGTCTCGGCTTATACTACTGAATGTGTTATCAAGAGGCCGATTTACCGTATTTTTATCATTTGACAAAACCGCTGCCCATTCTTTAAGATTCCTGTGCGTGCCAGTATCTGGTTGATATGTTAAAAATCTATGTGGACGGCGGGTAAATGTATTTTCAGAATTTGATAATGAAGCTCCATGAGTTTTGGGCTAATAAGGGCTGTGTGCTCCTTCAGCCTTATGATGTTGAGGTGGGGGCCGGGACGTTTCATCCTGCGACTTTTTTTAGAGTGCTTGGTCAAACACACTGGAAGACCGCCTATGTTCAGCCATCACGCAGACCCACAGACGGCCGTTACGGCGAAAACCCCAACCGCCTTCAACACTACTACCAATATCAGGTAATCCTAAAACCCTCGCCGGTGAACTCGCAGGAGGTCTATATTGAGAGCCTCAGGGCTATCGGCATTGACCCCAGAAAGCATGACATACGCTTTGTCGAGGACGACTGGGACTCCCCAACGCTTGGCGCGTGGGGGCTTGGCTGGGAGGTCTGGCTTGACGGCATGGAAGTCACTCAGTTTACATATTTTCAGCAGGTCGGCGGGATTGACCTAAAACCCATATCGCTTGAGCTCACCTACGGGCTTGAGCGCATAGCGATGTACCTGCAGGGCGTGGACAACGTCTATAACCTGCGCTGGAACGAGGACTTCCTCTACGGAGACATCCACCGGCAGGACGAGGTGGAGTGCTCGAAGTTTAACTTTGAACTGGCAGATGTGGCAATGCTCAGACGCCATTTTGACGATTTTCACGGCCAGTCAAACGCCCTGGTGAAGGCCGGGCTGACGCTGCCGGCCTATGAATATTGCCTTAAATGCTCGCATGTCTTTAATCTGTTGGATGCAAGAGGAGCGATTTCGGTGAATGAACGCACGGGGTATATTACGCGCGTTCGTGCGCTTGCCCGCCTCTGTGCAGAGACATATTTATTGAATAATGGGGCGGATTTGCCTTAGGAGAATATGCCATGAACGATAATTCACCTGATATATCACTCCTCCTTGAGATTGGAACAGAGGAGATACCGGCGGGGTTTCTCTCAGACGGCGTTGCCAGAATTGAGGAGCTTGCCTCCGGGCAATTAAAAGAGGCCACTGTTGTCTTCTCAGCGGTGAAGGTATATGCCACCCCCAGAAGGCTTGCCATTATAGTTGATGGCGTGCAGATGTATCAGGAGAAAAAGGTAAGGGAGGTCTTCGGGCCGCCCGTCTCTGCCGCCTATGACGCGGATGGAAACCCAACGCGGGCGGCTATTGGCTTTGCCGCCACACACTCAATTGACGTCGGGCAGTTGTCAACTCAGACAAAGGGCAAGGGGCAGTATATAGTTGCCCGGATTGAGCAGCCCGGCCTTCCAGTTAAGGATATAATCGGCGGGGTGTTTGAGAAGATCATCGCCGCGATTCGTTTCCCAAAGATGATGCGATGGGCGTCGCTGGATTGTAAATTTGCCCGTCCTATATGTTGGATAACCGCCCTGTGCGGCAGTGAGCCGGTTAATGTTAAATATGGTGGGGTTGAAAGCGCTAATATTACATACGGGCACCGCTTCCTCTGCGAAGGCGCTGTCAAATTGGAGGACGTAAACCAGTATGTCACCGCCCTGAAATCAAATTATGTCATTGTAAACCAAGACGAAAGAAAAGAGCTGATAAGAAAACAGGCGCAGGAGATAGCCGCAGAGTTCAATGCCTCACCCATTACAGACGAGGCGCTGCTTGAGACAGTCACATATATAGTTGAATATCCTGTATGTGTTGTGGCAGGGTTTCCTGACGAATTCCTCCGGCTTCCGGCAGAGCTTTTAATCAGCGTAATGCGCGGCCATCAAAAATACTTCGCACTGGAGAGAGACGGCAATCTCATCAACCAGTTCATCGTGGTAAGCAACACGCTCAAAGAAAACGAGGCAACCGTGCGCGCGGGCGCAGAGCGCGTCATAAAGGCGCGCCTTGAAGACGCGAAATTTTATTACGAACATGATTTACAGTTAGATCTGATTGAGCGCATTGAAAGCCTCAAAGGGATCACATTTCACGACAAGCTCGGCAGCCTCTACGACAAAACAAAGAGGCTTGAGCTGATAATCGCTTACCTTGCCAAAGAACTCCATAATCATGAACCTGATAGGTACATAAAGGCGGCAGAAATTTCAAAGACCGCGCTTGCCACAGGGGTTGTACGCGAATTTACCGAACTGCAGGGTATAATGGGTAAACATTATGCCATGAAAAATGGTCACGACCGGGAAATCGCCGGGGCGCTTAACGAACAGTACATGCCTCAGCAGTCGGGCGGAGAGATTCCGGCAACGGCAATTGGTACAGCACTGAGCCTTGCCGACAAGCTTGATAATATCGTGTCATTTTTCAGCGTCGGCCTTATCCCTACCGGCTCCGAAGACCCCTTTGCCCTTCGCCGCCAGGCCATAGGATTGATATCTATTTTAATTGAAAATAAATTTAATGCCATTACATTAAAAAAACTATTTGGCCAGACGACAGGCATATTAGGAAAAGACGCAGGTCTCATTGCCCCGATAGAGATATTTTTTCGGTCAAGGCTTGAGGCCATGTTTTTATCAAGAGGCTATGTCAACGACGAGGTGCAGGCGGCGCTTTACGGCCTCATGGAGATACCGCCCGTGTATCTGTTAAATCGCCTCGACATGCTTAGGGATTTAAAAAACAGCGACGGTTGCAACGAATTTCTGTTTGCCTTTAAGAGGATACAAAACATAGTCCCCGATGGTTTTGATGGCGAGGTAAACCCTGAGCTTTTTATTATGGACGAGGAAAAAGAACTGTTGATATTTCTGACAGATATTAAATATGATATAACCGATGCTATTTCAACAGGGGATTACAAGAGGGCGTACGAAAAGTTACACACCCTGATAGCACCGATAAATAAATTTTTTGACAAGGTACTGGTTATGGACAAGGACGAGCAAAGAAGGTCAAATAAGTTGGCGCTTTTGAATGAGATTCGCCGAATGTCCGATAAATTGGCCGATGTGTCAAAGCTGCAGGAGAGGTAAAAGGAAGAGGCGCACCTGTTTTTTTGCTTGACAAAGGTAAAAAAACTATGATAATAAACGGAGAGGACTGATAGCCTGTGTTTGACAGGTAAAAAAAAAGCCCGGAGGTAAGAATGAATCCAGAAGAGCTTCGCTACCATAAAGAACACACATGGGTAAGCATATCCGGAAAAAAGGCAACCATAGGTATAACGGATTACGCGCAGGATGCCCTTGGAGATATAGTTTACATAGACATCCCCGAGGTTGACGCCGAGGTAGAGGCCAATGCGGAGATGTCCGAGATAGAGTCTACTAAGGCAACATCGTCGGTGATAGCCCCGTTGAGTGGCACGATTATAAGCGTAAACGAGGACTTGGAAGACTCACCGGAGATAATCAACGAAGACCCATACGGCAAGGGCTGGATAGCGGTAATCGAAATATCGGACGAATCGGAGCTTGACGACCTGATTGACGCCACTGACTACGACAAGTTCATTGAAGAGGAAGCTGGATGAAAATCATAATACTTGGCTCCGGCCCAGGCGGCTATGTCGCAGCCCTCAGAGCGGCTCAGATGGGCGCTGAGGTTACAATAGTCGAGGAAAAGGAGGTCGGAGGCACATGCCTTAACGAGGGCTGCATACCTACCAAGACGCTTGTGGCCTCAGCCGAGGCGTATTCAAAGGCAAAAGACCTCGCCTCATACGGAATAGACATTACGGGGGAGATAAAACTAAACGTCAAAAAAATAATGGAGCGCAAAAACTCCGTTATCTCAACCCAGGTCAAGGGCATACGGGCATTGTTTAAGAGCTGGGGCGTAACTCTCAAAGACGGCAGAGGGAGTTTTATATCCGAAAAACAGGTAAGGGTTGTCTCAAAACAGGGCAAAGAAGAGACGCTGACGGCAGATAAATTTATCATCGCCACAGGGGTAAGCCAGCCCTCTTTACCAGCGTTTCCCTTTGATGGAAAGCAGATAATCTCAAGCTCGGAGGCCCTCCAGATACAGGAAATCCCGGACTCGATGCTGATACTCGGTGCTGGCGTGATGGGATGTGAGTTCGCCTGCATATATCGGGAATTCGGAACTGATGTTTCCATGGTCGAGCTTATGCCAAGGGCGTTGAGCATAGAAGACGCCGAGATCTCACAGGTGTTGGAAAGGGAATTAAAGAAGAAGAAAATAAAATTGCACGCCGGCGTAAAGGCGGAGAGGGTAACAACAGACGCGTCAGGCGCCAGGGCGTATCTGTCTGACGGCAAGGAGCTATTCGCTTCAAAAATCCTTGTAACGATAGGCAGCAGGGCGTTTAATACTTCAGGGATAGGCCTTGAGCATGTCGGCGTGGAGCTGGACAAGCGCGGGGCGATTATAGTGAACGAGTTCATGGAGACCTCAAACAAGGACATCTATGCAATCGGGGACGTGACCGGCGGGCTGCTGCTGGCGTATGTGGCGTCTAAACAGGGCACGTGCGCGGTGGCCAACATCATGGGGCATAAAGAGAAGATGGACTATAATGTCATACCGGTGGGGATTTTCACACACCCTGAGATAGCCTCGGTGGGGTTGAGGGAGCATCAGGCACAGGAGCGTGGACTCAAGTACAAGATTGGGCGGTTTCAGTACCGCGCCCTGGGCAAGGCACACGCCATGGGCGAAATAGCGGGTATGTTTAAGGTAATCGCCGACACAGAGACGAATAAGCTGCTTGGGGTTCACATTATCGGACACAATGCCGCGGATATAATCCACGAGGCGGCAGTGGCATTGAAGGCAGGAATGACGGCAGAGGCGCTGGCCGATACGGTTCACGCCCACCCTACCCTTGCCGAGGGATTGATGGAAGCGGCGGAGGATGTCATGGGGCGCGCGATTCACGTACCCAAACCATAGAGATAATATACCGGCCATTGAGCCGGAAGTTATAAAAAAGTTGGAACTATAATTTATTACAGCACACACAGGAGGACGCAGATGTCAGAAATAGTAAAAGTTCACGCAAGGCAGATAATGGACTCAAGGGGAAACCCCACCGTAGAGGTAGACGTAGTGCTTGAGAGCGGTTACATGGGAAGGGCGGCGGTTCCTAGCGGCGCCTCAACCGGAGAGAGAGAGGCCGTAGAGCTAAGAGACGGCGATAAGAAGAAATACATGGGCAAGGGCGTACTAAAGGCGGTAAAAAACGTAAACACCGAGATAGCAAAAAAGGTGCTTGGCATGGAGGCTACCCATCAGGCGGATATTGATAAGATAATGATAGACCTCGACGGCACGCACAACAAGTCAAGGCTTGGCGCCAACGCAATATTAGGCGTATCCATGGCGGTAGCCAGGGCCGCGGCTGAAGAGGCCGATTTGCCCCTTTATAAATACATCGGCGGCGTAAACGCAAAGGAACTCCCCGTGCCGATGCTCAACATCATCAACGGCGGCGCACATGCCGATAACAATGTGGATGTTCAGGAGTTTATGATAATGCCCGTGGGGGCTACTACCTTTGCTGACGCGCTTAGAATGTCGGCTGAGGTGTTTCATAACCTGAAGAAAATCCTGCAGAAAAAGGGACTGTCCACAGCCGTAGGAGACGAGGGAGGCTTCGCCCCTAATCTGAACTCAAACGAAGACGCTATCGTAGAGATAATGGAGGCCATAGGGGTAGCAGGCTACAAGGCGGGAAAGGATATGCTCATTGCCCTTGACGTAGCCTCAAGCGAGCTGTTCAAAGACGGCAAATATGACTTCGCCGGCGAGGGAAAGAAATACACCCCAGCGGAACTCACCGACTACTACGCCTATCTCGTAGATAAGTATCCAATAATCTCAATCGAAGACGGCATGAGCGAAAACGACTGGGATGGCTGGAAACTCCTTACCGACAAATTAAAGACGAAGGTTCAACTGGTCGGAGACGACCTGTTTGTAACCAACCCGGCAATCCTCAGAGAGGGCATCAAAAAGGGTGTCGCAAACTCAGTGCTTGTTAAGGTAAACCAGATTGGTACGCTGACCGAGACACTGGACGCGGTGGATATGGCAAAGCGGGCAATGTACACCGCCGTTATCTCACACCGCTCTGGTGAGACTGAAGACACCACGATAGCCGATATAGCCGTTGCGCTCAATGCCGGGCAGATAAAGACAGGCTCGGTATCCAGAAGCGACCGTATCGCCAAGTACAACCGCCTCCTGAGAATCGAAGAGGAGCTTGGCAGTATTGCCGTGTATAAAGGCGCAGACACGTACTACAATCTAAACAAGTAGGAGATAATGTTTCGCGCGGTGGGCGGGTAGGCGCATATGTTTTTCCCCCCGCCGCGTGATATATAAAGCAACTATGCCAACTGAGAAAGAGACGGAAAGACAGGATACAGCGCGCAAGTCAGCACGGGGGCAGAGGAAGAGCCTTCGCGGACAGATAGTCTCCGAGCGTAAGCGCAGGGTGCGCATAACGCTGATAATGTTTGCCATTGTCCTGACAATAATCGGCTTGAACTTAATCTTTGATGAGGCTGGCTTTATTAAATATGTAAACTTAAAAAAAGAAGAAAAGCTGCATGAGCAGAGCATAGCCAAAATAGAAAAAGAGATCGCCGCGCTAAAAGAAGAGATAGTGGAGATAAAGACAGACCCATTTCAGATAGAAAAACAGGCAAGAGAGGGCCTCGGTCTTGCAAAACCAGACGAATACGTCTTTATGTACGCAAAGTAACTGGATTCCAGCTTGCGCTGGAATGACAACGAGATGCCTTTTCCCCATGTCTGATACCCCGGCATCCATGTCTGCCGTTCATACGTCCCTGTCTGTCATTCCCATCTTCCTGTCTGTCATTCCCGTGAAAACGGGAATCCAGAACGACGCGGGTCAATAGTGGCGAGATTCGCAGCCGCCATCACAGGCGCCAGCGGCGTCATCATAGGTATCAGACTAGTCACTGAGCTATTAAAGACATCGGAGGTACACCTGGTTGTATCGAAGTCGGCCTTCTCTGTCATTGCCCACGAAACCGGCCACACATGGGGCACTCATCCCGTTGCGGCTCTCAGGGATTATTTCAGGAGTAGCCGACTTTTTTACCACGACCAAGACGACCTTCACAGCGCCATCGCAAGCGGCTCGTTCATAACGGATGGGATGGTGGTAGTCCCCTGCTCAATGAAAACACTGTCTGCCATAGCCAACGGCTACGCCTCTAACCTCACGGCACGGGCGGCTGATGTTACGATAAAAGAAGGAAGAAAATTGATAATCTGCCCGCGCGAGATGCCTTTTAGTGCGATACATCTGGAGAATATGCTCAAACTTGCCCGTTTGGGCGTGGTTGTCGCCCCACCCGTACCGGCATTCTATCACCAACCGGAGACACTCGCTGACACCATTGATTTCATCGTTGGAAAGCTCCTCGACCAGCTCAGCATCGAACACAACCTCTTCAAGCGCTGGCCAGGCCAGGCCGAAAGCCCGGAGGATATGCAGTGAGACAAATCAAATCCATAAAGACAAAACTGTTGATAAGGATAATCCTCTCCTTTGTTGTTCTGTCAATAGTGATACAGGCCATAGTGTTTGTCAGCTTCAGGAACTTCAGCATGGACACATCAAAGGAACGGGCGCTGTCGGCAGCCGAGCTTATCAGGGACACCATTACGTCGTTTATGATGCTTGGCGTATATGACAAAAGGGACATTTTTCTGGACAGGATAAAAAACACCAGCGGTCTTAAAGAGATAAAAATTCTCAGGGGTAAGGCCGTAATACAGCAATTCGGACAAAGCAATCGTGATGATAAACCGCCCACTTTTCTTGAAAAGGAAGTCCTTAAATCAGGCGATATCAAATCCGCCGTGAGCGAGGGTATCTTCAATGTCGAATACGCCATAGTAATCCCCTATAAGGCTGACAATGGGCGGGTAAATTGTCTCCAATGCCACAAGGCGGCCAGAGGTGAGGTGCTTGGGGTGGTAAGCCTTGTCGTTGACATCACAGGGCAGAGGCGTACGGGCTTATCTATTGTGTCTTACATGGTGGTGGTATCAATGCTTTTTTCAATCGGCACACTCTACATAATCTATGTATTTTTTAAACCATACACGGAGCTTTTTCATAAACTAAGGCTTGGATTTGAACACGCCGCTATAGGGGATTTTTCCAGCCATAGGGTTGATGCAGCCCTTTCTGATGAGGCCGGCGATGTGGCAAGGGGGTTCAATACGATGACAGAAAATCTCTCGGCAACCCTCTCTTCCATAGATAACAAGGTATCTCTGCTGATAGGATATCAGACTGAAAAGACCGCCAACGCCCTCAAAGACACAACCAAGACCGTTGAAATGCTTGTAAAAATATACAACTTTAAGAGAACCATAGAAAAAGACGCGATAAAGACTGATGTGTTTTTGCGAATAGGAGATATGCTCATGGAAATGGGTATAGCAAACTTCTCTGTCTATGAAGTGAGCTTAGATAAGACTAAGATTAAGAAAGTGATTTCAAAAGCTGACAATGAAATCTGCCCCAGTTTGGGACAAATAAATAAAGACACAGTTTCATGGTGCAAAGAAGTGATTTTCACTGACCCCGTCCAGTGCAGGGCGGTGCGCACGGGGGCTATAGTGGACAGCCGGGAATTTTCTCAGGTATGTCCAAATTTTATGCAGGTTGAAGAAGGTCAAACCGTCAAATTCCACTACTACTGCATTCCTATTAATATTGGAGGGCATACAGGCGATGTAGTGCAAATAGTTTCCTGTAAAGACTGTGAGGAGCCTACGGCCTCTGCCATTCCTTATATAAAGGCCCATCTTAAGGAATGTGAACCGGTGCTTGAAGGGAAGACCTTTATGGAACTTCTAAAGGCGCAGTCCCTCATTGACCAACTCACGGGATTATATAACCGACGCTACCTTGATGAGATAACTAACAGCCTCTGTAGCGCCGCTGTAAGGAGGGGAACCCTCATCGGAATTCTGATGATAGACATAGATCACTTCAAACAGGTAAACGATACCCATGGCCACGGCGTTGGAGACACGGTGCTAAAACAGGCGGCCTCAGTTATCGTGACGTCGGTAAGGGAATCGGATATAGTCATTCGTTACGGCGGCGAGGAGATATTAGTCCTCCTTGTGGATGCCACAGAAGGTAAATCCGTTGAAGTAGCACAGAAGATACGCCGTAATATTGAGACCGAATCCATTGAAACCCCAACGGTTGTCCTGAAAATAACCGTCAGTATTGGAGTCAGTGAGTTTCCAAAGGACTCTGACAAGTTCTGGCCATGCCAAAAACACGCGGATACTGCCCTTTATAAGGCCAAACATGAAGGCAGAAACAGGGTCTGTGTTCATAACAAAGGCGCGTAATCATTATTGGAGAGGCTGCTGTGAATTTTTCTAAAGCCGCAAGATGAATAAGATTACGCCAGACACAGTCGCAGGCAAACCATCCATAACTGCGGCGTTTGCTGTCCTAAGCGCTGTGTTTTGGATATTGTCATTATTAATCTTCCTGCACGAACAGGAAATTCTCATAATCAGTTGGGATACAATCCCTGTTGAGCACTTCAGGCATGAAACCGGCAATGCGTGGTTTGCCAGATTTGCCCATAACGCATTCACATCGCCCTCAAGGGCCGTACTACTGGAAAACGGCACGCCGCTTAGGCGCGCCAATGCCGCCTCTGACGCCGTGGCGTATATTGGAGAGGGCAGGTACTGCCTCTCTAACGATGAACTCCTGTTTTCTACCTCCGACAACTCTGACCCCGCCAAAAACGGCAGAAAGTACGAATTACTCTGTGCCGCCCCTGTAAATCACACAAAGGTACACCTGCTCTTTTTTCTTGCCGTCCTATCGTCGGCGATAACAGCCGTGGCCACATGGGGCTATGGCGGAGATTTACACCTGATAAACGCGCTTAAGTCTTTTGGGGCAAGGCATAAAAAAGCGGTGGATTTTACTATTGCCGCTGTGTCGGTTGTTATAGTTGTGGTACCGTATTTGATAACGCGGTTGCCGTATTTTCTTTATTATCCTGTGGTACTGATACGGCCGGATTCTTATGGATACTTTGATGTCGCCATTGAGATATTGTCCGGCCAATGGCCTGATCTATCTCTGAGGACGCCCGGCTATGCGATGTTTATAGCCACAGTGTTTTTATTCTCAAAGACGATACTCTCTGTTATTGCCGTACAAAACCTGTTATCGCTGATTTCGGCATTGGCGTTTGTCTATGGGATATTTATTTCGTACCGGTATATGGCGCCGCTTGCGGCCTTTGCAATGGCTGGATTTATTACGAGCCACGTGCAGATGGCCGGGGACATTGCGCTTCTTTCGGAGAGCCTGTATGTGAGTGTTATTGTGTGTGCGTTTGCATTTATGGCGATTGCGTTAAAACGCTGGCACGGCGTGTTCTTTGCCCTTGCGGGGGCTGCGTTTGCGTTTACTGTTTATATCAGGCCGGCAGGGTTGTTCGTTGTGGGGGTTTTTGTATTGGTTATCGTATATATCCGGATAAATGGGCGTAACCCAAGGGGTTTAACAGCGGCATTTGCCCTGCCCTTTCTTTCTATGCTGCTTGTGCTTGGCGGTTACAATTATGTAAAACATAAGTCGTTTACTCTGGATAACTACGGGGTGGCCGCAACGGTATCAAACGCGATATTCTTAGAAGGAGATGAAAACAAATACCCCCGGGGACTTAACGCGGCAGTGGCAAAGATTCGGGGCGCGGCATCAGCACAGCAGAGGGTCTTCCTGAACTCCACATGGGACATAAGAAAATACGGCGAGACACTAAGCGCCATTCACAGCGGCAGCGGTGGGGACGGCGGCGTAATAGGACCGATTTCAGAGGCGCTCGGAAACCCGCCCGCAAATGAACTAAGACAAGCCTTAACAACCCTGCTCTCTGACGCCATAAGGAAACATCCCCTTCAATTTATAAAAAAGACATTTATATATTTGTTGATTTATTTTGATAACAGCCGCGACGACTACAATATTTACAACAGCATAAACGGCAGCTATTCGTCTTTATATATCAAAGCAAATGCCGATGCCATGGCGAGATATTTAAACCCGCACCCGCTGCCTTATTTTACAGTGGAGACGGGCAAATTTGGAGGCAACCGGGTGGCCGACGCGGGTGAATACGTCGAGACACCCATGCAGTGGTTTCATTACCTTATTTACACAAAACTCCAACACGCGGTATTCAGGAGTTTGTTCTGGGTGGCGGCCTTTGCCATAGCCTATGCCTTCAGCGCCTTCAGCCTGATTCGTTCGGGGTGGAAAAACATGGGGAGTTTTATACTTTTTACGATAGGAAGCGCCACCATGCTGCACGCTATTGGGGTTGCGGTGGCCGCGTTTCCCAATCCAAGATACAGTTATACGATGGAGTTCAGCTACTATCTGCTGCCGCTGCTGCTTCCGATTTGCAAGCATGGTAAGTTCAACAACGCCGAGCCATGTGAGTACAGGGCAAACGCATTTGGAAAATAAAGCAGAAGATACCTATGCAATCATTCCGGCTTAGTCCCTTTCTGTCATTCCGGCTTGCAGACTGTGTCACAATAGTAAAGCAGC
>NZ_JBJUSG010000113.1:0-11746 GCF_046044395.1 Candidatus Magnetominusculus dajiuhuensis
GACTATGCACACTCACAGGCGCACGATTCCGGACAAGCCGGAATGACAAAAATAGGGGCGGTGACAAAATTAAGGGCGGCAATTTCTAATGCGTTTGCCCTGATGACGCCTGCTTGGCATTTCGGTATCAGGCGGTATTAATTATTGTTCTTTAAACACAAAAAACTTATAGCCGAAGAAATTCCAGGCCAGAGCTACCGCCGTCCCTAAGAGCGCTCCAATGTTTACCCACACCTGGGCGGTCAGTACCTCGTAATTTACCATCGGCCTGAGATATGTAACAGAAAGCGCCGCAACTGTTATGTTTATCAGCGCTCCACCTACGCTTACCGTCATAAAGAGCGAGAATTTCAACCCCTGCCGATGCCTTGACTTGTGCTTAAATGCCCAATGCTTGTTTAAATAGTAGCTGCACGTAACCCCGAATAAAAATGAAATCCCCTTTTGCAGCGCATACGGTGTGCCAGTTTTCATGCCCGTTATCAAAGTTTCAACGTTCAGCACGAGTAAATCAACAAATGTATTCAGTACGCCTATTAAGGCAAACCGGATAAATTGTTTTATGCCCTTAGCGCTTTCTGTCACCGGGTATCCTCAGCAGTGAGGCCATCTTTATCGCCTCCGCCATACTTTCTCCAGAGGCCGTACCGCGCCACGCAATATCATAGGCCGTGCCATGCCCCGGCGAGGTCCTTATAAAGGGCAGCCCCACAGTGATATTCACACTGCTTTCAAACGCGGCCATTTTCAGGGGTATCAGGCCCTGGTCATGGTACATACATACGACAATATCGAATTGCCCCGCCTTATGAAAAAGCGTATCAGGCGGGTGAGGGCCGGTAACCATAAAACCCTCCAGCAGGGCGGCCTCAACGGCCGGGGTAATTTCCTCAATCTCTTCCCTGCCGAACATCCCTGCCTCGCCGGCGTGAGGATTGAGTGCCGCCACAGCAATTCGCGGCGATTCTATGCCAAGCATTGAAGTGGCAGTACCGGCGTGTCGTATAGCCGCCAATACACGCCCCTTTGTTATCATATCAGGTACGTTTCTGATGGCGGTGTGAATGGTTACGAGGATAACCCTCAACTTGCCCCCAACGAGCATCATCGCACAGTCCTGTGTGCCGCTTAGGGCCGCAAGCATTTCCGTGTGGCCGGGGTAGTTAATGCCACCAAGCATGAGTGCCTCTTTGGAGATGGGTGCTGTGACAAGGGCCGCGGCCTCACCCTTTAATATAATCTCAACGGCGCGCGTTATATATGCCGCCGCCGCCCGCCCGCCAATAGCCGTAGGGACGCGCTTTTGCCATGCCAGCCCCCTGACTGCCCCGACATCTATTATGTTCAGGGTTCCCGCTGTACGAATCGCGTCTGCCATCGAAGCAATTACCCTGATTGTCAGTTTTATTCCAAGCAGCGCCGCCGCTTCCCTCATCACATCGGCGTCGCCAACAAAGACGACCGCCACGCCATCAAGCCAGCCATCAAGCCGGATAAACGCCCTCATGGCCGCCTCCGGGCCTATGCCCGCCGGGTCGCCCATGGTTATTAATATTTTTTTATCAGCGGTTTCCACAATCGGTTCTTTTACCCCAATCAATTGCTATACCATCATTGCCGGTATTTTACGTATTGCTCCCTGTACCGGAAGAAGGCCTTCATAAGTCTTCGCGTCACATGTCCAACCGGATATGATACGGCGTCAACAGTGGTAACGGGCATAATCTCCATGGTTGAGTTGGTAACGAATACTTCGTGCGCCCTGTAGAGCGTCGCAGGGAAAAACTCACCCTCCACTACCCCAAGCCCTGTCTCACAGGCGAGTTCCAACACCTGGGCGCGCATAACGCCATCCAGTATTCCAGATTTGACAGACGGCGTATAGAGTATATCTTCTTTGACGAAAAATATATTCGACACCGAGCATTCGGCAAGGTGGCCGTTTGCGCTGAGCATAAGGGCCTCATGTGCCCCGGCGTCATCGGCCATTGCCTTTGCCATGATGTTGTTTAAAAAGTTCAGCGACTTAATCATAGGGTTAAGGGCGTCAGGCGGTGTTCGCATAATCTTCGTCGTGACGACCCTGATGCCATTGTCATAATAGTCTTGGGGGTATGGCGTGAATGGCTTTGCTATAATTACTAACGTGGGCTGCCCACAAAGGGACATGCTTAGCCCGATTGGCCCCGTCCCCCTTGAAACAGACAATCTGACTACGGCCTCAGTTAAATCATTAGCGCTTAGTGTGTCATATATGGCCTCGTACAGGGATGACTCTGGAAGTGAAAGGTCAAGCCTTATCATGCCGAGGGAGCGGCGAAGCCTTTTAATATGCTCGTTTATCCTGAATACCACGCCGCCGTATGCCCTCATGGTTTCGAAAACGCCATCGCCATACAAAAACCCGCGGTCAAATACAGAGACCTTCGCGTCTGATTCTGAGACAAACTCACCGTTGAGGTATATCTTCATAAAGACCCTATCACTGCCGCAAATATTATACACGCCTTTGAAAGGTTTACGCAAATAAGTTTCACAGCAGTTTACCGGAAGGCCGATAGACCCTCCGGCTGGCTGAGCACTGGTTCAGTCGGGCGCTATTTGCCTGCGTTGTCTATCTTTGAAATAAGTTCCATAAAAAACAAATGCATACCGTACGGGGTGTCGTTCATAGGCTGTTGTCTTTCGACCATAGACGAAGTCAACAGTAAATCCGTAGAGTCTGCCATGAAAGTGAGCATTGCCTTGATTTTGTCTAATTCGTCGCTTGTCTGTGTAGTTTTTTGCATTTCCCCTCCATTTGATTTTATTTTGCATATAATGTTAGCATTGTTAGCAATGTACACTATCTTTATATACTTTGTCAAGTGTATAAAGTATATAAAGAGTATATTTTATAAAATATATTTTTATAGGAGGTATGTATGACGCAGGAAGAGTCGGCCAAAGACGAAAAGGTCGTTTTCTTTACGTCTCGTTTACAGTTAGACAAGATAGAGAACTTCAGGTTTGACAACAGAATCGGCTCAAGGGCAGAGGCTATAAGAAATCTGATAGACATAGCCATAGAAACCATACGTGAAAAAAAAAAGGCTTCTCAACCTTATGAATCCGACATGTTGATTGCCGCGGAGCAGCAGAAAAGGTATGTAGGCAAGACAAAATCGCCTCAAAAGAAAAAATAATTATAAGGAGACAGACATGTTGTTTAAAGGAAGGGTATGGAAGTTTGGAAGAGACATAGACACAGACGCGATTATTCCCGCGAGGTATTTAAACACATCCGACCCGGCAGAGCTGGCCACACACGTCATGGAGGACGCGGACAAGGATTTCCCCCAAAAGGTTAAAGCCGGCGATATTATAGTGGCCGCCGAGAACTTCGGCTGTGGCTCCTCAAGGGAACATGCCCCTATTGCTATAAAGGCAGCAGGGGTTGCGGCGGTTGTGGCAAAGAGCTTTGCGAGGATTTTCTACAGGAACGCCTTCAACATAGGACTGCCGATTTTTGAATCTATCGGCGCGGCAAACGGCATTAAAGAGGGCGATGTCGTGGAGATAGACGCCGATAGGGGCGTAATAAAAAACATAACCAGAAATGAGGAGTTTAAGGCTCAGCCAATCCCGCCGTTTATGCAGGAACTAATAACCGCCGGCGGCCTTATACAGTGGACAAAGAAGAGAATAAACAACTGACGTGGCCGTCGAAAGCGGCACTAAACACAAAAGGCGATGGAAAACATCGCCTTTTGTATGGGTTTCCGCCGTTATCGGCTTTTTTATTTGAGACCCAGGTCTGCTGCTGCTGCCTTTAATCCTGCTTCGTCTGCGCTGGCCGCCTTCATCATAGGGCTTTTTGATTCCTTGGATGCCTTAACAAACTCATCGGCAGTCTTAAACTTAGCCGTTAGGGCGGCTTTGTCAGGGGCTGTTTTGCCGCTATGGCAGCCCTGGCACTTGTCCCAGCCGGCAAAGGCCAATGATGCAAATCCTAAAACTAAAACGAGAGTCAATGCTAATTTCTTCACTATTGAGTCACCTCCTTTTGTATAGATTTACCGCGTCCGCATTAATATAGCTGTGCATTATAACAATTAACCCATAGTAATTGCGATAATTATTTTGGCCCGGCGCTTTGTCGTACCAGATGGGAGTTGAGCGGCATGAATAAAACCAAACAGCCCTCAATTTAAATAATATTTTAATTTATTCACATTTATAGTTAATATACCAGTGTGATGACAATGACATGTGTTATCCATAAAAATTGCCTCGATGAGATATTCATACATGCCATGGAGGCATATCCGGAGGAATGCTGCGGCATTATAATTGACGGCGGCGTCAATGGTGGCGCAGGCCAGTTTGTACTACGGTTTCAAAACATTCAAAACCGTCTTCATGAGGAAGACCCTCTGCGTTACCCATTTTCTGCCTCCATAGCCTACACGGTTGACAGGGCAGAGGCTGAGCGCGCCTTCTCCTCAATTAAAGAAAATGGCCAAACCCTCACCGCCTTCTACCACTCCCACCCGGACCATCCCGCTTATTTCTCCGAAGAGGACAAGGCCGCGCAAACCGTCTTTGGAGAGCCGGAGTTCCCCGATACCGCACAAATAGTCATTGCCCTTTGCGGGGGAGCCATAAGCGGCATAAAGTGCTATAAGTGGGACCCCAGGACGAAAGAATTCAGCGAATGCCGCATGAAGGTCGGATTTACCGGCGATTGCAACAGTTAACTGATTTTTTTCAGATTGACAAAAAAGTATTGAAAATAATTATACAGACGTATTACAATAAGGGTGGGGATATTGGACGGGTATGGTGTAAGACTGAAACGACGGAGGCCTTAGATGGCAGCAGCAGAGAGCGCGAAAGATCATGGTAAGCCGGACTTAAGGGGTTTATTCGGCGAGGAGTTAAGGAAAAACACCTCCATTCTATGCGTCGAGGACGAGGCTATTATATTAGAGGGCATGAGGATAGTCCTCAGGCGGAGATTTAACAGCGTATATACGGCGACTAACGGGAAAGAGGGGTTTGCGATATTTGAAAATAATAAGGTTGATATAGTAATCACCGACATATTGATGCCAATAATGGACGGGCTTGAGATGGCCACAAAGATAAAGAAAATAAGCCCCGACACCCCCATATTGATATTGTCCGCCCTCAACGAAGAGCCGTTTCTAAAGAAGGCGGCAGCCCTTGGCCTGTACGATTACATAGCAAAGCCCTACTGTGACGACGACTTTTTTGAAATCCTCTACAGGGTCGCATTTGAAGTGCATAAGCGAAAGAATAAGGTGTTTGCCGCTGCCGCGGAGACGGAGATTGCCGAGCTGTTGTAGGCCGGGAATCACCGCCTGAACATAATCTTTAGCGTGGTCAAACCGTCCTCGTAGGTTTTTGAAATATCGGCGTCGAGGCTATCAAATAGCGCGACCATTGCGCGGTTAGAACTTATTACCTCTGCCGTAAACCCAAGCAAGCCCCGCTTTCTCGCTATTAATGTGAGATAGTTAAGGAGTTCCCGTCCGATCCCCGTCCCATGGTGTGAGTCCCTGACGACAAGGGCGGCGTCGGCGGCGTGCATGTCTGTGAGAATGGTATATTGCCCTATACCGGCGACAAATTCCCGCGCGCCTTCTTTTACTACCGCAACCATGACCAATTTGTTTACATAATCTATTGAGATAAACTCCTGCAGCCTTTCGTGAGGCATATCCTTCCTGACGGAGATGAATCTCTTGTAGAGGGTATCATCAGAGAGTGAGTAGAAAAAATCCTTCAGCATAGGCTCGTCGGTTATTTTTACCGGCCTTAGAAGGATTTCGATATTGTTTTTGAGAGTTTGATATATTTCCAGTTCTTCGGGATAGCGGACGCTGCTGCCATGAATAAACGTCTGGTCCTTATAAATAAGATTTGCCTTTATTGCCTCTTCAATCAACTGCCCCCTGAACGAGGGATGTGCGATTGAAATCAACTCCATAGCCCGTTCCCTGATATTTTTCCCGTGCAGGCTGGCAATCCCGTATTCGGTTACGACATAGTGGACATCCCCTCTGTTTAAGGTCACCCCGGCACCTTCGCGCAAAAAGGGTACGATTCTGGAGACGGCCGTCTTCCCGCCGTCCGGTGAGATTGCGTCGGCGGTGGATTCGATGGCAAGGATGGCCTTTCCGCCTTTTGCCATCACAGCGCCCCGCATAAAATCCACCTGTCCGCCTATGCCGCTGAAAAAGGTCTTTCCAAGCGATTCGGCCGAGGACTGCCCTGTAAGGTCTATCTCAAGGGCGGTGTTTATGGCCGCCATGTTTTCGTGTGAGGCTATAACCATTGGGTTATCGGTGTAGTCTATTGTGCGGAATTCGATAGAGGGGTTGTCGTGCATAAAGGCGTATGTGTCTTTGTTGCCCATGCAAAAAGATGCCACAGTTTTCCCGTGGTTTCTGGTCTTTCTTGAATTGTCCACCGCCCCGCATCTCATCAGCTCCACAAGGCCGTCTGACAGGAGTTCGGAGTGAATGCCGAGGTGTCTTTTTTCCTTTAGGTTTGCGGCCACGGAGTTTGGTATATTGCCGTAACCAACTTGAAGTGTGTCGCCGTCCTCAATGAGCCTTGAGACGTACTGGCCGATTTTTTGTGCCGCCTCCATATCTGTCTCAAACGTGTATTCAAGCAGCGGCTCGTCATTTGATATGATGAAATTAACATCTTTGAGATGTATGAAACCATCGCCGTGTACGCGCGGCATATTTGTATTGACCTGCGCTATGACTATTCTTGCCGTTTCCACCGCCGCCTTAACGATGTCAACGCCAATGCCGAGACTCATGTAGCCGTGCCTGTCCGGTGGGGACGTCTGAACGAGGGCGATGTCTATGGGCACTAATCTCTGGTAGAAAAGGCGCGGCACATGGGACAAAAACACCGGCGTGTAATCCGCTAGCCCGGTGTTTACGGCAGTTCGCGTGTCATGCCCCACGAAAAACGAGTTATGCCGAAATGTATGCTTAAATTTCTCCTGCGTATAAGCGGCAACACCCAATGTCCAGACATGCAGCACCTCAGTGTCGAAAAATGCCTTAGGATTATTCTCGACATATCTTATAAGCGCCTTAACAAGATACTGCGGCTCAGCGCAGCCCGTACCTATAAAAATCCTGCCGCCTCGCCTGATATGCCCGAAGATATACTCCTCAGAGGCGAACTTCTCCACATACATGCGCTGAAGATTAAGGTCGGTGGACATTGACTGGTTTCAGCAACCGACTAGTAGTTCTCTTCTTTGATCTGAAAGTATGCCCTCGGATGGTCACACGCAGGGCACATATCAGGGGCTTTCATACCCTCTGCCACATAGCCGCAGTTTCTGCATACCCATTTCACTGGCTCCTTGCTGGTGAAAACCGTGTCGTCTTCAATGTTTTTCAGGAGGGCGAGGTATCTTTTTTCGTGCTGTTGCTCAACGGTGGCGATTGCCCTGAATGCGGCCGCGACGTCTTTAAACCCCTCCTGCTCGGCAATCTTAGCTGCCTCAGGGTATAGTTTAGTGTGCTCTTCGTGCTCGCCTTCGGCGGATGCCCTGAGATTTTCCTTTGTCGTGCCGATTATGCCGGCATGATATGTGGCGGTAATCTCTAACATGCCGCCTTCGAGAAATCTAAAGAATTTCTTGGCGTGTACTTTTTCGTTTTCGGCTGTTTCAGTAAATATGGCGGCTATTTGTTCGTAGCCCTCTTTTTTTGCGACAGCGGCAAAGTATGAATAACGGTTTCTCGCCTGTGATTCCCCTGCGAATGAGGCCAGCAGGTTTTTCTCTGTACGTGTTCCCCTGATTGATTTTTTGGTTGTTTCCATTTATACGCTCCTTGATTACTCCCTAATGGTAAGAGTGGTTAACGGTAAGGAAGAAATACGGAGAAAACCGCGCCTTCTCCCTGTATGCTTTTTGCTGTGATGGTGCCGCCGTGTTCCTCTATAATTTTTCTGCTTATAGAAAGCCCAAGCCCGGTGCCGCGCCCCATTTCCTTTGTCGAGAAGAACGGCTCAAATATCATCTTCAGCTTATCGGGGGGGATTCCCGAACCAGAATCGGCGATGTGTAAGACGGCAAACGGTATGTCATCTTTGACAGTTTGCCCGGAGGTGACCGTTATGGTTCCTTTGAAGTCAATGGAATCTATGGCGTTTGATATAAGATTATCAATGACCTGGCGCACCTGCCCCTTATCTATGTGAATCGGCTCAATGGCGGGCAGTTCACTTTGCAGCTCAATGGATTTACTCTTGCAAATCTCTTCGTAATGCGTCAGAGAATCCCTTACGACATCGTTTAAATCATGTGTGGTGAGGCTGAGGGTTGCACCTTTGGAATACGACAGGATGTCCCTCAGGATATTCTCCAGCCTGGTTGACTCGGCGCAGATGATCTCGGCATATTCTTTTTCTTTCGTGTCATCGCAAATTCTCTTACGCAGACGTCTTGCGAAACCACCGAGGGCGGCCAACGGGTTTCTGATCTCGTGAGCCACGCTTGCCGACAGGCGTCCAAGTGCGGACAATTTTTCAGACTGCGTAAGCTGTTCCTGAAGGCTATGTTTTTCGGACTCCGCGTGATTTCGGTCAATTATGCCGGCCGTGGTATCAGCAACCGCGCGAAGAAACGCCTCTTCCATCTCGTTTTTCTCGTGCCCGGCGTCAACATATAAATTTATCACACCCAGCAGCCGCCCGCCTATCATAACCGGCACGCAGTAGTGCCCGTGGTTTGACATGCCGTCATACTGGACGTGGTGGCATTCATTTAACTCGTTTGCGAAGACGAGTTCGCGTTTTTGAGCGCACAAGCCGCACAGGCAATGCCCTAAGGGGACTTTATTGCATACCTTTTTCAGATAATCCGACAGGCCGCGCTCGGTCTCCATGACGAGTGTTACCGATTCCTCGTCATATAGAAATATTGAGCCTTTTGACTGTAACGAAAGCCACGGGATGGACAGTATCAGCTCCATGACGTGAGAAAGCTGTTCCTTCATTGATATGGGCTCTATGGAAATCCTCAGTACAGAGTTGATGACGCGCTGAATCTGGTAGTTTCTATTCACCTCTTCTTCCATGAGGGTGCGCTGAGCGATTTCGGCCTTAAGTTTTTCGTTTGAGAGGGTCAGCTCAGTGGTACGTCTTTCAATACGCCTTTGGAGGTCATCTTTGGATGATTGCAGGGCCTTTTTTGCCTTATCCATGTCGGTAATGTCGCGTGATATGCCGATTACGCCTATGATACGGCCGTCGCTGCTTGTCCAGGGGATTTTAGTTGCCGATACCCAGACCTCCTGTCCATTTCTGCGGGTATGCTTTTCTACGTTTCCAATGACGGCGGTGCCGGTTTTCATGATATTTTCCTCAATAACGGCGGCGGCTCTGGCCTCGTCCTCCGGCATGAAGTCAAAGTCGGTCTTTCCAGCCATTTGTTTGAATGTGGTATTGGAGTGTGCCACCTTTGCCTTATTCAACAGGACAAATCTGCCCTTAGCGTCCTTGAAATAAATCGAATCGGGGATGTTGTCCATAAGGGTCATAAGGGGTTCGTGTTTAAGGGCTATTGCCTTCAACTCTGAAAGCCGCACGGCGTGTCTGATTATTCCCCTGAGTTCAAAGATGTTTACAGGTTTTCTTAGAAACATATCAACGCCTGCCTGAAAGAACCGTTCCGATTGTTCGTCGCTATGCTGCCCTGTGAGGGCAATTATAGTTGCCGCAGGGGAGTTGTTGATGGGCATTGTCCTTGTTTGGGCTGTCAACGCGTCGGGAAATGCTGTATAAACCTCGTCAAAGATAACCAGCCCGGGTTTTTTCTGAAGATAGATGTCTAATGCCTCGTCAATTGTAGTTGCAGCAAGCACTCGAAACGCATCGGCGCGCTCACCTATGGCCTCTGCGGCACCGCAAAGCGAGGCCATGACGGCGTCATCTGTGGTCAGCACTAAAACATCAATCTTTGGCACATGTATATATTAATTTTTACAGTCTAAATTGTCAACTTTTAAATTGACTTTGTCACAGATGTGCATTATTATAGGGAAAGAAACCGATGGCTGAAAAAATAATCATAGACGGCTACAACCTGATAGGGACATACCACAATGACCTCAGGGCGCAGAGGACGAAACTAATTCAGGATTTATCGGCATATGGAAGGCGCAAGGGGTTTCTGCATGATATGACGCTGGTATTTGACGGCATACGGGAGGGTTTTAACAAGACGCAGACGGCAATCGGAGGGTTAACGGTGATATATTCGGGGCGGGGAGAGAGCGCAGACGAGGTGATAAAGGAAATCATAGCCCGTGCGGGGATGAAATGTATAGTAGTGAGTTCGGACAGGGCAATTGCGTCATTTGCATGGTCAAAGGATTGCACGCCGGTGAGGAGCGAGGATTTCAGCCGCAAATTATATCCCGGCACCACTGCCGCTGAAGCAGTATACATAGAAAACGATGACGAAGACGACTACGACGAAAGAGCTGCCGCGAAAAAGAAAGGCAATCCGCATGTCTTATCGAAGAAAGAGAAGATGATTAAACAGGCGCTGGACAAGCTCTGAGGCTGACACGCCATGGAGAAAACATTTTATCGCAGGACGCCAACGGGGATAATATTAAACATACGCGTAATCCCGCGCTCCTCAAAGACCGAAATCTCCGGCGTATCGAACAACGAGCTGAAGATAAAACTAACCGCCCCACCCGTAGAAGGCGAGGCAAACCGAATGCTGATAGACACGCTTCACAAGCACATAGCAAAGACCCGGGGAAAGATAAATAAAGTAAAGATAAAAAAGTCAGACATAACAATCCTGAAAGGCGAAGGCTCAAAAAGCAAGCAAGTTGAAATAAACGGCATTGAGGAGTTTGTTGTGTAATTCCAAAATGCGGTCATAGAAGTAAGAAGATTTCTATAATAAACACGGCTGGCTATCTGAACATGTTACCCGAATATGTCCTTTACGTCTATCGTCAATCCTTCTATGACCTTTGATGTTACCACGCCTTCAAGTTCTGCGATTGAGTGTTTCTTATATCTATCGTTTTCAATGGTTAATATCTCGACCATTTGTAACTCCGGTATGACTACCCAATACTCCGGCACCTTGTATTTTTCGTAGATAGCCCGCTTTACTTCGGTATCCTTTTCATATCTGCCGGGTGATACTATCTCACATACCATATCCGGTACGCCGCGTATCCAGTCCTGAAAGATACCCATATTCGCCTTTCTGATAAACAGTAAGTCTGGTTGAAGCCGGTTAACCCCTTCCTCAAAAATTACATCAAGAGGGGATACGTATAATTCGCCTAAATCGTGTTTTTCTAAGTGAAGCAGTATCTTCCTTGTTATATTCATGACAATTCTCTGATGTCTTCCAAACGGACTGGGGCTCATGATCTCCTCTCCATTGATGATTTCCGTTAAGTCTAAATCCCGTTCGATTGTCTGCATAGTGGTAGTATATCATAGGTCTTGAAACTTTGTCGAATGCTGAAAAAAGGCATGGGCGCGATTGGGTTTTATGACCTTAGGGATACGCAAACAGGTCGACATTATCCCCCCCGCCACCGTCCCGTTTCTTGTCCCATTGCCGTGCGTTTATTGATATACCCTAGCTCCGACATAGAGAAGCGAAAAGAGTTAAAAGGTGGATTTGGAATGGAGCGTATGCCTTGTGGCCAGACATATG
>NZ_JBJUSG010000114.1:0-11584 GCF_046044395.1 Candidatus Magnetominusculus dajiuhuensis
TTGCAATTTTCATGGGCGGGGGCGAAGATTGACTCTATTCATGTATGTTTCGCTTCTCTATGTCGGTTATAGGGAAGCTCATCTGGCATCTGTTTTTCTCAAACTCATTTATTCCGTAAATATTTCAGACCATGGGTTGACATGATGACATGTTTGAGTTATAATAAACGTATGGCTATATTAGATTGTGAATTGGTATATTTTAAAGAAAACCTTGAGGAGTGGCTTAAATACTATGAGGGAAAGTACGCTCTTGTCAAGGATAATCAGTTAATCAATACATTCACAACGTTTGAAGAGGCATACGATGAAGGTGTGAAAAGGTTTGGCATACAGTCGTTTCTCGTAAAACAGATAGTAAGGCAAGAAATTCCTTACGTGTTGCCTGCATTGACGCTTGGTTTGATTCGTACCCACTCATAATATTATTTCAATTGAACCATTGGTAAACATTGCTCCACCCGATTTGTTATTGGCTAGAGGCCCTGTTATGCCTGTAAAAATCGAAATACCCTTCAGTATGGAAACATTTATGATGCAAAATGAAATAGTCATACCACCGGCTATTACCGGATGGGGATTAATAGACACTGGGGCAACAATAACCGCAGTTGATGATGCTATAATTAAATCTCTCGGATTATTCCGATAGACAGAGGGAAAGTGCTTACACCTCAAGGAAGCGCAGAACAGGATATATTCTCTCTAAGAATTACCCTTAGTAATCTAACAAAGGTAAATGTCTATAAAGTATTTGGAAGCAAACTAAAAGAACAAGGCTTTATCGCATTGATAGGGCGTGATATTTTAAAGCACTGTGTCTTTGTCTATAATGGAACAACCGGCAGCTGCTCTCCGAAGGTCGAGGATTTTGTAAACTCTGTAAAGAGATATTTTCCGATGGAGACTAATCTTTGACTATCAATCTCATTCCACTGCTTGCGCCGTGATGAAACCTGTCAAATAGTTGATTCGGTAAGGGTTGCGATTCCATGTCCTAAGCTACCCGCGCCTCCCATGTCAAAATTATACCATTGGCAGGGATATTTTGCGATATTGCGCTGGAGGCTTTCTATGGCCTTACGGGCGGCCCCATCAATATCATTATTCACGGTAAAAGGCCCCTCTATTATGCCCTTGTAGCCGTCTTTTTCCATGACGACAAAGCCCGTAATTATTGGAGCGCCCGTCATCTTGCTTAATATGAACGGGCCTGCGGGGAAATCTGCTTTTTTGCCGAAAAACTCTATCTCAATATTTCCCATGAGCGGGTTATGACGGTCTATGAGCATAGCGACGACTTCGCCCCTGAACAGCGCCCCGGCCAGCTCCACCGACGACAAGGGGGTTGACACACCCACTGTTATCGTTTTTATGCCGTGTCTTTGTCTATATCGCGTCCTTGCCTCGTCTACCCCAGGATTTTCGTCTCTATTTGTCAGGACGTTTATACTGAGGCCAAGACTGTTCAGAAAAAGCCCGCCGAGTTCCCAGTTTCCCATGTGCGCTGTCAGAAGGATGATGCCCTTGCCCTGGTTGACTGCTGCATCAAGAATGTCTTTTCCCTCAAAGGAGACTATCTTTTTGAGAATTTCATCCTCTGGCAGAAAGGCAAACATAGCGTAATCAACAAGGTATCTGGCATAGTTTCTGAACAGCTTACGGGCTGAGGCGGCAAGTGACCCCTGTGATTCCCCCTGTAAGACCATGCGAAGGTTTTCAATCGTGTTTTTCAGCGCCCTTGGGTAGAGGAGAAGGCTCACCCCTGCGGCAGCGTCGGCTATTGCGTAGGCAAAGGGCATAGGCAGGTGCCCTGCCCACTTCGTACCGAGACGATAGACGGCTGGCCTGTTCAGAAAATGGGTCTTAGGGCGTTTCGCGGAAGGCGTCAGAGTCTTTGTCCCCCTCCGACCCAATTATTATCTGCATCTGCAACACTCTGGATTCCTGCTTCCGCAGGAATGACAGACATAGGAAAAATGCTTTCTGCTATTGTCATTACCGCTTTCCCTCTTCCGCAGGAATGACAGACATAAGGAAAAGGCTTTCTGTTATTGTCATCATACCGCGTTCCCTTAAGCTGTCATTCCAGCGCAAGCTGGAATCCAGTCCTTAAGGGCAAACATAATCATGGCAAATTTACTCATTTTTCAAATAGTTCGTCTGAATCATTTGTCTCCGAACACACGTTTATATATAAAGTCAATGTGCTTGAGATAGTCGTCTAAGGCGAACAGTTTATCAAGCGCTCCGCCCGACAGATAAGCCTTAATCGCTTCGCCTCCTTGCAGGAGTTCCTTAAAATTCGCGCCTTCCGCCCAGCTCTCCATGGCCTTCTTTTGGACCTCCGCATAGGCGTCCTCTCTGGTCATTCCCGATTCTGTAAGCGCCAGCAACACCTTTTGTGAATTATACAGCCCGTGGCTTAGTTCGAGATTTTTAAGCATCGCCTCTGGATAGACTACCAGTCGCAACAGGATTCCCTTCAGGCGTACCAGCATGTAGTCAATGAGAATTGTGCTGTCCGGAATGATAATTCGCTCCACTGATGAGTGGCTGATGTCGCGCTCATGCCACAGGGCGACATTTTCAATGGCGACCATCGCGTTGCCGCGTACGACGCGGGCAAGGCCGGTGAGGTTTTCGCTTCCTATGGGGTTGCGCTTGTGCGGCATTGCGGATGAGCCTTTCTGGCCCACAGAAAATGGCTCCTCAGCCTCGCGTACCTCCGTGCGCTGGAGGTGTCTTAGCTCTACGGCGATTTTCTCAATTGTCGAGGCAATTATGGCAAGCGTTGTCATAAACTCCGCGTGTCTGTCGCGCTGGACTATCTGAGTTGCCACAGTTTCGGGGACAAGGCCAAGTTTTTCTAACACTATAGTCTCTATATCGGGGTCTATGCTGGAAAATGTTCCTACGGCGCCGGAGAGTTTCCCCGCGCTTATCGTCTTACGCGCGCTTTCCATTCTTTGAAGATTTCTCTTCATTTCCTCATACCAGAGGGCAAATTTCAGGCCAAACACCATCGGTTCGGCGTGAATGCCGTGGCTTCGCCCTATGCACGGGGTGTTTTTATATTTAATGGCCTGTTCCCTGAGGACTTCCATGAGGGACTTAATATCGCCTATGATAATATCCGCGGCGTCCCGCATAAGCAGGGCGTTAGCGGTATCAAGGACATCAGACGAGGTCAGCCCCTTGTGGATATATCTGGATTCCGGGCCAACGTGCTCTGAAACGCTGGTGAGAAAGGCAATAACATCGTGTTTGACCTCGGCCTCAATCTCATCAATGCGCCCGACATCGAATCCGGCCTTTTCTTTAATTGTTTTCAGCGCCGCGTCGGGGATTTCTCCTTTTTCAGCCCATGCCTCGCACACCGCCAACTCCACCTCAAGCCACTTCCTGTACTTGGCATCAAGCGTCCACAACTGCCCCATCTCTTTTTTCGTATATCGTTCTATCATATTATTTGTGTTTTAATAACCCCTTGCGTATGATTTTAATGCCCGAATGACAAGCGCTCAATGAGCCTTGCAGGCAGCCCTGCCTCTGCCATCTCCTCCTGGGTCTTTTGTATGTCATATGGGACACGGATTATTTCAATGTTTGTGTCATCGGCGAGCACATATGAGGCGCGCGTGTCGCCGTCGCGCGGCTGCCCCACGCTTCCCACGTTTACTATGTAACGGCTTGTTTCATTTATTTCAGTCTTGTCCCATATAGTTGACATCTCGCCGGGGCCAGAGTGTTCTATTATAACAGGCGTGTGACTGTGGCCTACGAAACAGAATTTTTGTTTAAAACTCTGAAAGTTAGCCGCCGCGTTTGTCAGCGAAAAGATATAGTCCCAATTATCGGGGTCTTTTGGCGTGGCGTGGACAAACATCGCATCGCGTGCCGGGTCGGATTTGAATAGTTTAAACGCCCTTATGTCGTCCATATGTTTGTCCGTGAGTTTCTCCCTCGTCCATTCGATGGCACGCATGGCGATTTCGTTAAAATACTCGGTGTCGGTATAATCCACGACCGCCCAGTCGTGGTTGCCGGCGATGAGTATCTTGCAGCGCCGCGTTATTATATCTATACACTCGTTTGGCCTCGGGCCATAGCCGACGATGTCGCCGGAGAAGTAAATCTCCTCAATCCCGCGGCCTTCTATGTCACGGACAACCGCATTGAGTGCGTGCAGGTTTGCGTGTACATCGGAGATTACCGCGTAGCGTGTCATTTGTTGCACTCCCTTGCCGACGGTTTGGCATTGTCCGGGGTGTTAGCGTGCGCAATTGTGTCCAGTATGCCGTTAATAAATGAAAAAGACTCAAGGGTTGAATACTTTTTTGCTATATCCACGGCCTCGTTAATAGTAACCGCTGCCGGTATGTCCGCCCTGTAGAGTAATTCATACACGGCAAATCTGATAATATTCCTGTCTACGGAGGCAATCCTCTGCAGTTCCCAATGCTTTGAGACCGACTGTATGATATCGTCAATTTCTTCCAAATGTTTTATTACCCCTCCTATGAGGTCCTCTATGAATTCGAGTATATCGTCTGACGGGGATTTATAGACAAGCCCCTCCTTTATCTCCTGTCTGCCGGAGACAGACTTCGTAAATTCATATTGAAACAGTGCCTGCAAGACGTATTCCCGTGCTTGTCTTCTCGTCATAGGCGCACGGCTTAGAGTTTCTTCATGAGATTGACCATTTCTATTGCCGTCATGGCCGCATCCCATCCCTTGTTGCCGCTTTTGGTTCCGGCGCGCTCAATTGCCTGCTCTATGGTGTCTGAGGTTATTATGCCATAGGCTATGGGCACTCCGGTGTCCATTGAGGCCGCGGCTATTCCCTTTGACGCCTCTGCGGCTACGTACTCGAAATGCGGCGTTGCCCCGCGGATAATAGCGGCCAGCGTGATAACCGCGTCATAGGCCTTTGATGCGGCCGCTTTTTTGGCAATCAGCGGCACCTCAAACGACCCGGGCACCTTTATTACTGATATGTCAGCGCTGTCTGCCCCATGTCTTGTAAGGGCATCTATTGCCCCCTCAAGAAGGCGGCCTGTAATAAAATCGTTAAAGCGGCTTACGATAAGGCAAAATCTAAAACCCTTCGCGTTTATGTCTCCTTCGTATATGTTCATCTGCTTCTCCTTTGTCCTATACCTTATCCAGGATATGTCCCATTTTCTTCTTTTTCGTCTTTAAATAAACCAGATTCTTATCGCACGGGGTTATCTCAATAGGAACGCGCTTTACTATTTCGATGTCGTAGCCGTCTAATCCAACTATTTTCCTTGGGTTATTTGTCATCAGGGCTATCTGCTTGACGCCCAAATCAACGAGTATCTGTGCCCCAATTCCATAGTCTCTGAGGTCATCCTTAAAACCCAGCTCAAGATTGGCCTCTACGGTGTCAAGCCCCTGGTCCTGAAGCTCATATGCCTTGAGTTTATTGACGAGGCCAATGCCGCGTCCCTCCTGTCTCATGTACAGTACCACGCCGCGCCCCTCTTTGTCTATTATCTCCATTGCCCTTTGGAGCTGCTGCCCACAGTCGCAGCGCTTTGAGCCGAACACATCTCCGGTGAGGCACTCTGAGTGTACACGCACAAGCACAGGCTCATCGGCCGTGATATTACCCTTTATAAGGGCGAGATGGACATGCTCGTCCACGGCGTTTTCGTATGCGATAGCCCTGAAGTCGCCGCCGTATCTTGTCGGACATTTTACGTTTGCAACGCGTTTTATCAACCTCTCGTTTTTGAGCCTATACTCAATGAGGTCTTCTATTGTAACGATTTTTATCTGGTGTCTGGAGGCAAAGTCCATAAGCTGCGGCACCCTTGCCATAGTGCCATCGTCGTTGAGTATCTCGCAGATTACACCGGCGGGGATAAGACCCGCAAGTTTTGCCAGATCAACAGAACCCTCAGTTTGACCCGCCCTTTGTAGGACGCCACCGGGCTTGGCCCTAAGAGGAAATACATGTCCCGGACGGGCGAGGTCCTCAGGGCGGCAGTCGGGATTGATTGCGGTAAGAATAGTCTTTGCCCTGTCAGCGGCAGAGATGCCCGTGGTGACTCCCTTTCTGGCCTCTATTGATACCGTGAAGGCCGTGCCAAAGGACGAGGTATTGTTGCTTGTCATCATGGGGAGGTTTAGCTTTTCGACTTTCTCGGCGTTAAGACTAAGACAAATCAGCCCCCTGCCGTACATGGCCATAAAATTTATCACGTCGGGGGTGATTTTCTCAGCGGCAATGCAGAGGTCACCCTCGTTTTCCCTATCCTCGTCGTCTATGAGGATTACCATTTTCCCTTCTTTTATGTCTGTTATTGCCTCTTCTATTGTGTTAAACGAATGTCTGGTCCTCATCTTGTGAAACCTTCCTCTCTTAATTTATTTAATAAATTCGCACCGCCTCCGGCGCTGTTTCCCGAATACGCGGCGACAAACTTTTCGACGTATTTGCCTATAATGTCTGTCTCAAGGTTGACGCTGTCGCCCCGATTTTTGGCCCCAAGTGTCGTTACGCCCGAAGTATGGGGGATTATAACGATGGAAAACCCGCCCACCCACACGTCCGCAACCGTCAGGCTGACGCCGTCCACCGCTATTGAACCCTTCTTTACGATGTACTTTTGAATCACGGGCGGGGCTTGAATGAGTATCTCTATGACCCCCCCCCCTGCCGCGCGTTTCGATTCGATAGTCCCTGTGCCGTCTATATGTCCGGTGACGAAGTGCCCGCCGAACCTGCCAAGAGCCGCCATAGCCGGTTCAAGGTTTACCTTTGCACCAGGGCGCAGGTCACCCGCCCCTGAGCTTTTTTGGGTCTCATCCGAAACGTCAAAAAACATCTTGTCCCCTTCCCTTTTGGCCACCGTAAGGCATACGCCATCCACTGACACACTGTCGCCGACTTGCGCGTCCTGCGATATGACAGCATCAGTGACCACCAGTTCGGTTACACCGTGTTTCCTCTTCATTGAGGCCACTTCGCCTATGGATAGAGTTATCCCCGTGAACATTATTATTCTTTTACGTCAACCCTGAAGAAAAGGGTTTTCTTATAGAAGCCCATGAGGTCAACCTCTACGTTCCACGCCATTTTTATTGTCACAATCTTCTTTTCTCTGTCGAATGTGACGTCTATCTGTTCTTTCTTTACGGGGATTCCTATTTCCTGTACCTTTTCGTTCACCAGCTCAAGGGTTTTTTCTTTATCCTGTCCCAGCCTGGCTATCTCTTTCGCCTCCGACATCATCGTATTATGTTTGAAGTGCGGCATTGCGAACTTGTATCCAGAGTACAGCCCGGCCACTATAATGGCTATCACAATGATTGCCTTGATACCGCCGCCGCCGAGTTCGTTGTTCAACATATTCTTTCTTATCATTTCACCAGCCTCCCGATACGATTAAATCTGATATGGTCATACCAGTTTATATTTTGAGAATTATCCCATGACCAATAAATAATCAGGGCCTTTCCACGCACAAGATTCAGATCTACGAAGCCCCAGAAGCGGCTGTCCTGGCTATTGTCGCGGTTGTCGCCCATGACAAAGAGCTTACCCTGAGGGACTCGCCTTGGTTCCATGTTGTCGCGCGGGGGAATACCGTTTCTCATTGATGTGTCCGTGTGCCTTGTGAATGGTTCAACGAGCTTCTCGTGGTTTACATAGACCTCTTTATCTACTACCTCAACGACATCTCCGCCTACGGCTATGACACGCTTTATAAAATCCCTGCTGACGTCTTCGGGATACTTGAACACTATTATATCACCCCTTTTGGGCTGATTGAACATGAGAATTTTAGTGTCAGTAAAAGGAATCATTATGCCATAGATGAACTTATTCACCAGGAGCTGGTCACCTACCAGCAGGGTCGTCTCCATTGAGCCTGAGGGGATTTTATATGCCTGAATCACAAACGCGCGTATTACAAGGGCCAGTAACAGGGCGGTTACAATTGCTTCTGAGTATTCCCTGAAAACAGTTTTTTTCATTTGTCTATCCTCATAACCGCTAAAAAGGCCTCCTGTGGTATCTCTATGTTACCTATTTGTTTCATTCGCTTTTTACCTTCCTTTTGTTTTTCCAACAATTTTCTTTTTCTTGTAATATCGCCGCCATAGCACTTGGCCAGCACATCCTTTCTCATGGCCTTTACGCTCTCCCTGGCTATTATCTTCCTGCCTATGGCCGCCTGTATAGCTATCTCATAGAGCTGGCGCTCTATGACCTTGCGCAGGTTTTCCACAATCTGCCGCCCCTTGTGATAGGACTTGTCCTTGTGCACTATGAGCGAAAGGGCATCAACGGTCTTTGCGTTTATCAGGATGTCGAGCTTGACCAAATCAGCTTCCCTGTAGCCGATGAAGTCATAATCCATTGAGGCGTAGCCCTTTGATATGGACTTCAATCTGTCGAAAAAATCCCACAGTATCTCGTTCATCGGCAGCTCGTATGCGACCATCACCCTGTCCTTGCCATAATAAGTGAACTCCTTCTGTGTGCCTCTTTTGTCCTGGCACAAGTCGAAAATATTGCCGACAAATCTCTCCGGCACGAAAATCGTCGCCAGAATAAACGGCTCCTCTATTTTAACAAAACTCTCGGGTAGTTGTGTTGGATTATCTATCATCTCCACATCGCCATCATTTTTTGTAACCCTGTAAATAACTGTGGGTGCAGTGTTTAACAGCGACAGATTAAACTCGCGCTCAAGCCGTTCCTTTATGATGTCCATGTGAAGGAGGCCGAGGAATCCGCATCTGAAGCCAAATCCAAGCGCTGTGGAGGTCTCAGGCTCATAGCTGAACGAGGCGTCGTTAAGGCCGAGCTTTAGCAGGGCATCCTTTAGCTCTTCATATTCGTGTGTCTCAGTGGGGTAGATACCGCAAAATACCATTGGTTTTATTTCTTTATAACCGGGCAGGGGTTCAGAGGCGCCACCCTGGGCGTAGGTTATCGTATCCCCGATTTTCGTGTCCCCGACTGTCTTCATATTTGCCGATATAAATCCCACAGTGCCTGGTCCCAGCGCCTCAGTATAGAGGAGCTTTGGCGTAAACACCCCCACGTCTATGACCTCGAATACCTTGCCGGTTGACATCATCTTTATCTGCGTCCCCTTCGTAAGTGTGCCGTCAAAGACCCTGACCATGACGATGACCCCCTTATAGCTGTCAAACCACGAATCGAAGATCAAGGCCCGAAGAGGCAGCCCCGCGTCCCCGGTGGGCGGGGGTATCTTTTTCACGATGGCCTCAAGAATCTCTTTTACGCCAATACCATTTTTGGCCGACGCCATCAGGGCCTCCGAGCAGTCAAGGCCAATTATCTCCTCTATTTGCGCGGCGACACGCTCTGGTTCGGCCTGCGGCAGGTCAATTTTATTTATCACGGGCAGGAGTTCAAGATTGTGGTCGAGGGCAAGATATGTGTTGGCGAGGGTTTGCGCCTCAACCCCCTGAGTGGAGTCAACAACTAAGAGGGCACCCTCACATGAGGCCAGACTCCTTGATACCTCATAAGAAAAGTCCACATGTCCCGGCGTATCTATCAGATTCAGGAAATATTTCAGACCGTTGTCGGCCTCGTAGATAATCCTGACGGCATGAGCCTTGATAGTAATGCCGCGTTCTTTTTCCAGGTCCATTGAGTCGAGCACCTGTTTGGTGAGTTCCTTGCGGCTTAACGCGCCGGTATGCTCTAAAAACCTGTCGGCCAGCGTAGACTTGCCGTGGTCAATGTGGGCAATTATCGAGAAATTCCTTATGTTTTCAGTTACCAAATTTTATTGTCGTCCATTTTCATGTTTACGGGATCTTTATTGGCAAACTCCTATTATACACAAAACGCATAGAAATAGCGAAATCTGAAAAATCTTTGATCAGGACAAACTCACAAAAATTAAGAATTAAAGACGAAGGGGAGTAACTCCCCTTCACCCCGTAATCTCGCATATGCTTTACCTATAGCCAAGACGGGGGAGCATCCCCTCGTTGGCGGCTTCTGAACTCCGGCCATGGGAAGAAGGAGCATCCCTATATCAAAAAAAGAAAAGGCAGGGCATACCGCCCTGCCTTTTTAGTTATGCTACATTGATACTGTTTTTAGTATGGGTACAGGCCTGGAATCATACCGGAAGTATTCACCGCTCCAGAATCTGAACACTGGTAACCCACAACGTTACGCTTAGGAGACGTGGTACCCTGGTAACACGCCATATTCATCGTTGTACAGTTAAATGTCGAACGATTGGCGTTAGAGCCTGACAATCCAATAGCAGTAGACGAGATGAAGTCAAGTCTGCCGCCGAAGCCTGCCACTGAGCCAGTACCGGTATTGTTAGTACCTCCATTGGTCGACGTCGTAAGGTCTATTATCTGCGTACCATCCAGAACTACGGTCTGTCCAGAGAACGACAACAGCCTTGTCCTCCTGATGGGTATCCTCTGATAACTCAGGGCGCTGGCAGCATTACTCGCGTATCTGTCAGTGTTTCCCGTCGAATTTGCCATAACGGTGAAGTTAATGCTGGTCACGTTATCGTCCGAGCCGCTAACTGCCCCAACGCTGCCCATATTCGAGACCATACAATACACCGGTGCGTTTGTGTCCGTTGTTAAATAAGGCAGCCAGTAAGAAACGGTATCGGCCGCAGTCGCCGTCTTCGTGTCGGTATTGATTCCCCAGATACCGAGCGCCGTCAACATAACGGCTAATACTAATACATAAGTTAAACTTCTCTTCATTACAATCCTCCTAAATTTTTTAGTGTAGCTACTTTCTTCCTAACAAGTAAGCAAATCATCACCTGCTACGCAGGCTTGTTGAATCCCTCTTGTGTTCACCTCCCTTTCTCAAAGATTATCCTCTACCAACTCCATATTTCCGCTCCATATATACACCAATGCACCCATTGCACCAGTGCTGCTTGAGATATTGTATACCCCATCAAAAGCATTTGTCAATAGCAAATTAAGCACTTCTAACTTTTTTTGACGCACACCCGACTCCATGCCATATCCCGCGCCAACAGTACCCAGACGCGAACTACCCGAGCTGCACCATCCGCGCTACACTTCACCGCCGCCTCTTATCGCCTCTTAATCTCAACATAACGCTATATAGAAGTATAAACAGATATTTTTTGTTTTGTCAATAGGTGACAAAAAAATATTTTTTAAATACCTTTTTTATTATCGCTGAGGGGACAGGAGGCGGGTTCCCTTATCTGTCATTCCTGCTCTCAGATTGTGTCACAATAGCCTGTCGAATCATCCTGAGCCTGTCGAAGGATTCCTACGATTATGAGTGGAGCCAAGGCAACCCCTATTTAGTCTGGCGATATTCTTAAATCATAACGAACTATTACATGTCATGCGGCTGTTGTACTATTTGAGGACATATCGGAGCATCCTTCGACAGGCTCAGGATGATTCTATTGGGCTTTCCAGTGATGCGGTATGGATTATTTTCTGCTTTTTCTATTATGACACAGTCTGTTTCGCAGGATGCTGTAATACCAAAATAGAAATGTCCTATTCTACCAAAGTAGAAATGTCC
>NZ_JBJUSG010000115.1:0-11577 GCF_046044395.1 Candidatus Magnetominusculus dajiuhuensis
ATTATACTATACATACTACCAGTATCGTTCTTGCCTTCACCGAGAATCGCTGGGGAATCGTGACACTAATTGCAGTTGGCCCCGGCATTATGCTATACTGCCCCCACTAATGTTTGTTTAAGGAGGTTTTTAATGATGTATAAGATATTTATTGTCATGTTGTTGTTTTCATTCACGGCAGGGTGCGCCGGGACAACTTTATTCAAGGGAGACAACAGCCAGGCCCGTCAGGAAAATCCGCCCCCTGCAACGCCGACCGCTCCCTCGCAGATTTCACTAATGGGTACCGATTTCGAAGACATTGACATTCCCGAAGAGCTAAAACTGGTAGAAGGGGAGTCTATCTTAATGAACACGGCGAGTTTTGTAGGCGGGTCTTTGGTTTACTCGGCTAATGTTACCGTTGATTCTATCGTCAGATTTTTCAAGACACAGATGCCAAAGAAGGGCTGGGAGTTTATGGCGTCGTCGTTTGCAAGAAATAACGCAATTATAGCCTTTAAGAAACCTAATAAAAACTGCGTAGTTCATATAGTCGGCCCGGGCGGCTGGCAGCAGGAGGCAAGAGTCCACGTGTGGATTGGAAATACCACAGGGTCGGCGGCGACTGATAAATTTACCGACAAATTCCCTGACAGACTTCCCGATAAGATTACGCCCGTAAAATAAAGGGGTTGCCCTGATTCTGATTAAGAATCGGGTTGCCTTTGTGTGTTAAGAATCAGGTTGGCCCTGCGCGCCAAAGCCGCTTTGCACACTGCGTATGCTCTTTGCCAGCTCACGCATTGCGTCAGTGAGGGATGCGCCGGTTTCCATCTTTGAGCGCACAAATTCGGCCTTCGACAACTCATTTATAACGTGGTCTGTGGAAGTCCCCATTCGGCATTCATTTACCCCGTCCTGAAGCTGATTGGTGATACAGGTTTCAATTTCCTGAGGTGTAAATTTTTGTGCAAGTTCACGCACCTCCTTCAAAGGCGTGTGCTGTTTATCCATAAGTAAACCTCCTGACATCTCTTTAATAACGCTTCCCGATATTATTTCGGACACTGATCGCACTACGACCACCCACTATAATAGCGTAAGACTTATTTTTATGGCAACCGCCGCTCAATTTTTTTATATTCAAAAATTACTTTTTGTGAATGTATTGACCATTGTATCGAATTCATGTTAGACTTGTCGGCTTGAGGCTCTGAAAACAATTACTCGAAAGTAAAACACAGGCATGAGGAGGGTATCCCGATATGTTTCAAGAGGGTGTTCCAATGGAAGGCTTAAACGACATACTCGCCAAATATTATCAAAGCGAGGGTAGTATCGTCTCAATACTGCAGGACATGGAGGTAAGGTATGGCTACATCCCCGAGGAGGCCGTCTCATGGGTCTCGCAGCAGACGGGATTGTCTGCCTCGCGGTTTTACGGAGTGGCCACATTCTATGGCCAGTTTCACCTTGTCAAGCCGGGTAAAAATGTAGTGAAGATATGCCGCGGCACGGCCTGCCATGTCAAGGGTTCAGAGAAGATTAGCGACGATGTTCAAACGATGCTTCATTGCGGCGTCGGTGAGACTACCCCTGACGGGAATTTTACCGTAGAGCATGTGGCTTGTGTGGGGGCGTGTGCGAGGGCACCGATATTTATCGTCGGCAAAGATGTCTACGGTAAGATGACGCCGCAGAAGGCAAAAAAGCAATTGGAAAAATATATGGATGGTGAGGGAAATGGGAAAAAAGGCTAAGACAGAGATAATCGTAGGAATGGGGACGTGCGGCATAACGGCCGGTGCCTCAGGTATCTATGCCCTCGCCGGAGAGCTGGCTAAGGCAAAAGGGTTAGACATAAAATTATCCTCAACCTCTTGCATAGGGATGTGCCACAGCGAGGTGCTTGTGGATGTTGTGGTTGATGGGTTTGCGCGCGTGACGTATGGCAATGTGACGACGGCGTCAGTAGAGGAGATAATCAACTCCCACGCCGCGGAAAATGTGCCGGTAATCAAATATGCCCTGGCCCAGATGCCCTCCTATGGAAAGGCATACGATGATATACCTGTTTTTAGCCAACTCCCCTATATGAACAAGCAGGAGCGGGTGGTGCTGTCAAACTGTGGGTTCATAGACCCCCTGTCAATAGAGGACTACATCAGCCACGGCGGGTATGAGGCCGTGAAAAAGGTGATTGCCACAGGTGACCCCAAGGCGGCGATAGAGATAATTAAGGCCTCCGGCCTGAGGGGAAGAGGCGGCGCGGGGTTTCCCACAGGGCTAAAGTGGGAGTTTTGCAATAAGGCGCAGTCTGACATTAAATATATTATCTGCAACGCCGACGAGGGTGACCCCGGTGCATTTATGGACAGGAGCGTCCTTGAGGGCGACCCCCACGCGATAATCGAGGGGATGCTCATTGGCGGTTACAGCATAGGGGCAAATTATGGCTATGTATACTGTCGTGCCGAGTACCCGCTGGCAATCAGCAACCTGAAAGTTGCCATCGCGGCGGCGCATGAGAGGGGTTTTCTTGGCGACAGCGTGTTAAATTCAGGATTCAAATTCAACATTAAAATAAAAGAGGGTGCCGGGGCATTTGTATGCGGAGAGGAAACCGCGCTCATCGCCTCAATAGAGGGCCTTAGGGGGATGCCGCGTGCAAAACCGCCGTTTCCAGCCCAAAAAGGACTATGGGGCAAGCCCACGGTAATTAATAATGTGGAGACGCTTGCTAATGTTCCCCGAATCATCGTAAAGGGCGCTGAGTGGTTCTCATCCTTTGGTACTGAAAAGAGCAAGGGGACGAAGGTCTTTGCGCTTGCGGGGAAGATTAACCGCGGTGGATTGATAGAGATCCCTATGGGGATAACCCTGCGCGAGATAATCTACGACATAGGTGGCGGAATTCCCAATGACAAGGCATTTAAGGCGGTTCAGACTGGTGGGCCTTCGGGCGGCTGTCTTACGACGGCGATGCTTGACACGCCCGTTGATTATGAGAGTATCGCAAAGGCCGGCTCTATTGTAGGCTCTGGTGGCATGATTGTCCTTGATGAGGACAACTGCATGGTGAACATTGCTAAGTTCTTCCTTGAGTTTACCCAGTCCGAGTCCTGCGGGAAGTGTACGCCGTGCAGGATAGGCACGAAGAGGCTGTATGAGATACTTGAGAGGATAACCAACGGCAAGGGCAGAAAGGGCGACCTGGAGTTGCTTGAAGCGCTCTCCGAGGATATTCGCGCCGCTAGTCTCTGCGGCCTTGGGCAGACTGCCCCGAATCCGGTTCTTAGTACGCTGAGGAATTTCAGAGAGGAGTATGCTGCCCATATCGAAGAGAAACGCTGTCCGGCGGCCGTCTGTAAGCCCCTGATAACGTTTACTATTAAAGAGGATACGTGTACCGGTTGCATGGCCTGTGCAAGGGCCTGCCCCGTAAACGCCATAACGGGCGAAAAGAAGAAGCCGCATTTTATAGCCCCGGAGTTGTGTATCAAGTGCGGTTCATGCTTTGACGCGTGTAAGTTTAAGGCGGTGTTAAAGAAGTGATTTTTTTAATTACTTATGCAGGTAGCTACGTTAATCAAGGACTGGATTCCTGCTTTCGCAGGAATGACACATCTATCTTTTGCAGGAATGACACATCTATCTTTTGTAGGAGTGACAGATACATGTGTTCATTTTCCCTGCCTTGTCTGTCATTTGTCTTGCCTTTTCTGTCATTCCTGCGAAAGCAGGAATCCAGAGGAGACCGCATATGAAATTATCAGGGACAGTTTTTGTAGTGTTAATTCTTTCCTTGTCTTTATGTTATGGATTTGGGAAGCAGTCTGAGCTTATAGTTGACAACGTGGGGATACTTACAGACACTGGCACAGGACTTCAATGGTACGAAGGCCCTGAAGAGCCTACAACCTGGGATCAGGCAAATTCATGGGTGGCGAAGCTCACAGTTGGTGGTGGCGGCTGGCGTATGCCTAATATGGCGGAGCTGAGAGGTCTTTATGATGCTGGTATGAGGAAAAAGTGTTCTGTGTGGTCAAGCGAGTTTGACGGCACGTCCGTCGTGTGGGTCTTATACTTCAACGATGGCAGTGAGCTTAAATTCGCCCGCGATGGCGGCCCTCAGGGCTTATGGCCACGGGCCTTTGCAGTGCGTACCCGAAAATGATGTGGGTGATTTGATCATTTGAAGCTTTGGTGATTTGCAGGGGCGCCGCCCTTGGAATAAATATTTTTTCAGGAGTTGGATTTGGCAAAATACGAGCAAAGGAGGATTGACGATGAGTATTAAGTTAACGATAGACGGCAAAGAGGTGGAGGCTGCCCCCGGTGCAACAATCCTTCAGACAGCCAGAGACTATGGGATATATATCCCCACGCTCTGTGACAATCCCGCCTTGGAGCCTTATGGCGGCTGTCGGCTTTGCCTCGTCGAGGTAGAGGGGATGCCCAAGCCCACGACATCGTGTACGACGCCGGTGACAGAGGGGATGAAGGTAAAGACCGCCACCCCTACGGTGGAAAGATTGAGAAAAACGGTCATTGAGCTGCTGCTTTCCGACCATCCCAACGACTGCATGATATGTGAGCGTGCGGGGGATTGCAAGCTCCAGGAGTTCGCCTATTTCTATGGGCTTAGAGAAAACAGGTTCTACGGCAAGAGAAGGCAATATACGAAGACAGACGGCAATCCGTTTCTTGAGCGAAATATGGACAAGTGCATCCTGTGCGGCCAGTGCGTGCGCGTGTGCAACGAGGTGCAGGGTGTGGGTGCCATAGACATAGCCTACAGGGGATTTGACGCGAAGGTATGCCCTTCGTTCGAGAGAGATTTGGACTGCGAGTTCTGCGGCCAGTGTGTCAGCGTATGCCCAACAGGGGCGCTTACAGGGCGTATTTGGGCAAAGAAAGGACGCAGTATTAATGTAAAGGAAGTCGAGACGACCTGCTCGTACTGCGGCTGCGGCTGTCAGTTGAATCTCCATGTTCGGGGCAACGAGATAGCGCGTGTCTCATCAAAGGCCGATACACATAACGAGGGATGGCTTTGCGTAAAGGGCAGATTTGGTTACGAATTCATAAACAGCCCTGACAGGCTCAAGACCCCATTGATAAAAAAAGATGGTAAATTCACAGAGGCAACATGGGACGAGGCCATCTCTTATATTGCAACTAAGTTCAAGAAAATACGTGATGACCACGGCCCTGACGCCCTTGCCGGACTGTCCTCGGCCAGATGCACGAATGAGGAGAATTACCTGTTTCAAAAATTTATGCGCGCGGTGATAGGGACGAACAATGTTGACCACTGCGCCCGTCTCTGACACAGCCCCACGGTGGCCGGTCTGGTCACAGTATTTGGTTCGGGCGTAATGACAAACTCTGTCCCTGAGACTGAGAATAACGATGTACTGTTTGTAATCGGCTCAAACACGAAGGAGAATCACCCGATTGTGGCGTTGAGGATGCTCAAGGCAGTGAAAAAAGGGGCGAAGCTGATAATCGCCGACCCGCGGCGCATACCGTTGGTCAAGCATGCCCATCTGTGGCTCAAGCAGAGACACGGCACGGACGTGGCGCTGCTTAACACCATGATGCACGTGATGATAAAAGAAGACCTTATAAATAAGAAGTTCATAGAAGAGCGCACAGAGGGTTTTAGTAAGGTCGCCGAGGCCGTGGAGGAATATACGCCGGAGGTAGGTGAAAAGATAACCGGCGTGCCAAAAGAAAAGATAATCGAGGCGGCAAGGATTTATGCCGCGGGGAAACGCGCCGCCATATACTACACAATGGGCATTACGCAGCACAGCCACGGCACAGACAATGTGTTTAGCGTTGCCAACCTTGTCCTGATGGCCGGCAACCTCGGGCGCGAATCGGTGGGGCTTAATCCATTGAGGGGACAGAACAATGTCCAGGGGGCAAGCGATATGGCCTGCGCCCCGAACGTATTTCCGGGTTATCAGAAGGTAACAGACGATGCAGTGAGGGCGAAGTTTGAGGCGGAATGGAAGGTAAAACTCCCGGACAAGATAGGGATGACGGCGATTGATATGATGTATGCCGCCGAGGCCGGTAAGCTGAAGGCAATGTATATCATGGGCGAAAATCCCGTTATGAGCGACCCGGACCAGAAACACACCATCCATGCGCTAAAAAACCTGGAGCTTTTAGTGGTGCAGGATATTTTTATGACAAAGACGGCGGAACTGGCCGATGTCGTTTTGCCTGCCGCGTGTTTCGCCGAAAAAGACGGCACGTTTACCAATACTGACCGTCGCGTTCAAAGGGTAAGAAAGGCACTAAACCCACCCGGTGGCGCAAGGGATGATTCTGCGATAATCATGGAGCTCTCCCGCGCTATGGGATATGATATGAACTATGGCGATATGTCTGAGGTGTTTGCCGAGGTGGGGCGTCTGTGGCAAAACATCGCCGGCATAACTTACAGTCGCATAGAAAGGCACGGGATTCAATGGCCATGCCCAACGCCTGAGCATCCTGGCACACCATACATGTTTAAAGACACATTCCCGATAGGCAAGGCAAAGTTCTCTGCTATTAAATTTAACCCCTCACTGGAGCTGCCGGATGAGGAGTATCCCTTTACGCTGTCAACGGGCAGGCAACTGCTCCAATACCACACGGGCACGATGACGCGCCGCGTAAAGGCAATAGACACGGCGGCACACGAGGCATACGTAGAAATCAACCCTGCAGACGCAGGTCGGATGAGCATAGACAATGGCGCCATGGTGCAGGTAACCTCGCGCAGAGGCTCAATCACGTTGAAGGCAAAGGTTACAAACGTGCCGGATGTAGGGGTGGTGTTTATCCCATTCCATTACAGCGAGGCGGCCGCCAACGTGCTGACAAATCCCGTATATGACCCAATTTGCAAGATACCGGAGCTGAAGGTCTGTGCCGTAAAATTAGAAAAAGTACAGGAGGACAAAAATCATGCCGCTTGACCCAACAAAACACGCTGACTGGGAAATAGCCGAAGCAGCGGAAAAAAACATGAAGACAGTGTATCAACTGGCCGAGGAGTTAGGACTGCCAAAGGACGAACTCCTTCCTCACGGCCACTACGTGGCAAAAATTGACTTTAAGCGCCTGTTAAGCCGTCTGGCAGACAAGCCCAACGGCAAGTACATTGACGTTACCGCCATAACCCCCACACCACTTGGCGAAGGCAAGTCAACATCTACTATCGGCCTCGTACAGGGGCTTGGCAAGAGGAAAAAGAGCGTCATAGCGGCAATAAGACAGCCCTCCGGCGGCCCGACGATGAACATCAAAGGCTCGGCGGCGGGCGGAGGCCTTTCGCAGTGCGTCCCCCTGACCCCGTTTTCACTTGGCCTTACGGGCGACATCAATGCCATAATCAACTCCCACAATCTTTCGATGGTAGCGCTGACTTCAAGGATGCAGCATGAGCTGAACTACACCGACGACCAGCTTGCCAAGAGGAAACTCAGGAGGCTCGACATTGACCCACGCCGCGTGCAGCAAGGCTGGATAATGGACTTTTGCGCCCAGTCACTGAGGAAGATGATAATAGGAATAGGCGGCAGGATGGACGGCTTTATGATGGAGTCGCGTTTTGACATAGCCGTCTCCTCCGAGATAATGGCGATATTGGCGGTGGCTACCGACCTGAAAGATTTCAGAGACAGAATGGGCAAGATAGTTGTGGCCTATGACAAGAAGGGTGCCCCTGTTACAACGAGGGACCTCGAAGTTGACGGTGCTATGACGGCATGGATGGTTGAGGCCTTAAATCCGAACCTGCTTCAGACAATAGAGGGGCAGCCGGTGTTGGTTCACGCAGGGCCGTTTGCCAATATAGCGATAGGGCAGTCCTCAATAATCGCGGACAGAGTGGGTTTGAAGCTCGCCGATTACAACGTGACAGAATCCGGCTTTGGGGCGGACATAGGGTTTGAGAAGTTCTGGAATTTAAAATGCCGTTACTCCGGCCTGAAGCCAAACGCCGCCGTAATCGTAGCAACGATAAGGGCATTGAAATGCCACGGTGGAGCGCCGATTCCCGTACCAGGCAAGCCTATTCCCGATGAGTACAAGGGTGAAAACGTCGGCTGGGTGGACAAGGGCTGCATAAACCTTATCCATCACATTAAAAACATAAAATCCGCCGGAATCAATCCCGTCGTATGTATAAACGCATTTTACACTGATACCGATGCGGAAATCAATATCGTAAGAAAGAACGCCGAGGCAGCCGGGGCAAGAGTAGCGCTGTCCAGGCATTGGGAAAAGGGTGGCGAAGGTGCCCTTGAGCTGGCAGACGCGGTAGTTGACGCATGTAACGAGGAGAACAACTTCCAGTTCCTGTATCCGCTTGAGATGCCTCTGACGCAGAGAATTGAGAAGATAGCCACACAGATATACGCGGCAGACGGCGTGGACTACTCCCCTGACGCACTCAAAAAGGCGAAGGCGATAGAGGCCGACCCGGAACTCAGCAAACTCGGCACATGTATGGTCAAAACCCACCTGAGCGTCTCTGACAATCCGAACAAGAAGGGAGTGCCAAAGGACTGGAGACTGTTCGTAAGAGATATATTGCTCTTTAAAGGCGCGGGATTTGTCGTCCCGGTAGCCGGAGATATAAAGCTAATGCCAGGCACATCAAGTGACCCGGCGTACAGAAGGGTTGACGTTGACGTAGAGACCGGCAAGGTAAAAGGTCTGTTCTAAAGAGAAAAAAATAAGGGGAGGATTATTTCAAAATAATCCTTCCCTTATAAAATCCAGTTTTAAAATAATGTGCATCCCTGCTCTTTAAACTCTTCAATTTTTATCAGCAAATCCTCCTCCGTGCAATTCAGATGTTCAGCCAAACATTTTATGCAAAAGAGATTTTTTACACGATTGCCAAGGAGTTTCCTGTTCAGCGCAAAATGGTCTTTCAGCAGCGTGCAATTACAAAGATGGCAAACGCCATATCTTTTGTGTCCATACAATCGTTACGATTCGTTATCAACATTAATAATGATATTGTGTTATAATGCTAAAGACGGAGGGGATGTTATTACAAAAGTCTGATATAGCGAGGAAATTTGTTGGAGTTGGCTTAGATTCAGAGGCTGTGAGGGGACTCAGGATGATGGCGAACAAGCTGGAGCCCTGTAAACATTTGCGATGTATCTTTTAAAGGTTGCCTTATGTACAGAATGAAAAAGTATTAAACTCAGATTGACGTTATGACGGATGTACATGATAAAAAAACCAGAAGCTATAACATGTCAAGGATCAGGAGCAAGGATACCAAACCGGAAATTCTTGTCAGGAAGTTCTTGTTTAGAAAAGGTTTCAGATATAAACTGCATGACAGGGCTCTGCCGGGCACGCCTGACCTTGTTTTCCCAAAATATAAGACTGTTGTTTTTATTCATGGCTGCTTCTGGCACGGGCATGAGGGGTGTGAGTATTTTGTGATACCCCATACCCGCAGAGAATGGTGGATTGACAAAATAAACAGGAACAAACAGGTGGATGCTGAAAGCACAAGGAAATTGAGTACGCTGGGTTGGAAAATCATAACTATATTTGAATGCAGCTTACGACCAAAGAACAGGGAGAAAACCTTGTCTCAGCTTGAGTCGGAACTTATAAAATGAGATATATTGATTTATTTGCAGGAGCAGGTGGTTTATCAGAAGGTTTCAGGAGGGCCGGACTTGAACCGATTGCCCATGTTGAAGCTGATGCAGCCGCATGTTTTACTTTAAAGACAAGGCTTGCGTATTATTACCTGTCTGAAAATGAGAAGATGGATATTTATATTCAATATCTAAAAGGGGAGATTACACGAGATCAGCTATACTCGTTTGTACCTCCTCATATTCTCAAATCTGTGATCAATATCCCCATAGGCGTAAAAACTAATCAAACGATTTTTCAGATAATAGACAGTATAAATGGTGGGAAAGACATTGATGTAATAATTGGAGGGCCGCCTTGTCAGGCTTATTCTGTTATAGGGAGGTCCCGTGATGAAGACGGTATGCAGGGTGACCCGAGGAATTATCTCTACGTGCAGTATGGAATATTTCTTAAGAGGTATAACCCCAGGATGTTTGTCTTTGAAAATGTCGTTGGATTACTGTCTGCCGAAAGTGGAAAATATTTCAGGAATATTCAGAGATATTTCGGCGCACTCGGGTATGTAGTAGAACCGATTATTGTTAATACTAATAAATTTGGCGTACTTCAAAACAGAAAGAGAATAATAATCATAGGATGGCATAAAGACCTTGATATTTCAATTGGTGAGCTGGCAGATAATGGTAATCCAGAACATAAGGTTTGCGATATATTTCAAGACCTGCCTGAATTACAGGCGGGTGAGGGTATTGATAAATATTCCACATATAGTACCTCTGATGTAACCGATTACCTTCGTATTGCAAAAATAAGGAATGGTATTAATATTCTTACGCAGCATGTCGCAAGACCCCACACAGACCAGGATAAAGAGATTTATAGAATAGCTGTTGAAAAGTGGAAACGCAATGAAGAGCGGCTTGACTACAATGATCTTCCTGAAAGGCTCAAGACTCATAAAAATAGAAATTCTTTTTTGGACAGATTTAAGGTCGTAGCGGCAAACTTGCCGTATTCACAAACCGTTGCAGCACATATTGCAAAAGACGGCCACTATTACATTCACCCTGACATAGAGCAAAACCGCTCTATCTCTGTACGAGAGGCTGCAAGATTGCAGACATTTCCTGACGATTACTATTTTGAGGGAGCCAAAGAGGGACGAATCAGAACATCCGCCTACAGGCAGATCGGAAATGCAGTGCCTCCGCTTATGATGGAAAAAATTGCCAGACAACTTACAGGATTTATTAAATGATAATTCGATCACTGATTTTTACAGGGGAGTAAGTATGTCAGAAATTATCTTACCTCCCAATGCACATGCTTTACTTAATTCCGTGAGATCGGTTGGATACTCTCTTGAGACGGCGGTAGCAGATCTGATTGACAACAGCATTTCGGCAGGGGCAAAGAAAATATCAATACGTTATTCTCCGCATGACAATCCTTATGTGGCTGTACTTGATGATGGTTTGGGGATGGAATCTGATGAGCTTACTTCGGCGATGCGCCATGGAAGCAAAGATCCCGAAGATGCTCGCTCAGTGAAAGACCTCGGCAGGTTTGGACTGGGGTTGAAAACAGCTTCCCTTTCTCAGTGTCGAAAACTTACTGTCATCAGCTTAAAGAACGGTAGTCTGTCGGGCAGATGTTGGGATCTTGATCTGATTGCACAACGTAAAGACTGGGTTTTGTGTGTCCCTGAAACAGAGGATATTAAGCTGCTGCCACTTGCAGACGATTTGCTCAGGCAAGGGCAGGGAACTGTGGTGGTCTGGCAACATTTGGACAAGCTGGAAGCCGGTGAGAGTTCCATCAACAAGGCTTTGGGAGAAAAAATGGATATTGTCAGGGAGCACATTGCACTTGTTTTTCACAGATATATTAGCGGCGACCCTATAACCGACATAGAGAAGCGAAAAGAGTTAAAAGCCCCCGTGCTTTAAG
>NZ_JBJUSG010000116.1:0-11516 GCF_046044395.1 Candidatus Magnetominusculus dajiuhuensis
TTATGACATCTGCTACCCCCACTGTAAAGATGGGGTTTTCTTGACGCTTACGTTGATGTGGACTGGTTTGTCGAGGCGGACGAAGACAAGTACGTATTTGAAATAGATAAGACAAAGTCGGCCATCGCCGGGGTATCCCCTTCCGCAGTGGCCGCCACGCTACACGCATTCCTTGGGGGCACACCGGCAGGGCTTATTCACGACAGTAAATCCAAAGAACCAGTTGAGATATTCCTGCAGTCCCCTAGGGACAAGCGCTCAGGCATAAACGAACTCAAGGGGTTGACAGTTATCAGCGCCACTGGCAAATTAGTACCGCTTTCTGAGCTTGTCAATATAGTAAGTACCACAGAGGACAAGACCATTTTCCACAAAAACCTCAGACGCGTTGTGTATGTGGTGGGTGACGTGGCGGGAAAGGAGGAAAGCCCTGCCTATGCGATATTGAAAATGAAAGACGCGGTGAAAGCACTAAAGCTCCCCGAAGGCTATGAGCTTACGCAGCACTTCTCTGAAATGCCCTGGCTGCAGAAGCAATACTCGTTGAAGTGGGATGGGGAGTGGCAGATAACCTATGACGTGTTCGTGGATATGGGGATAGCCTTTGGCGCCGTGCTTGTCCTCATTTACGTACTCGTCGTAGGGTGGTTTAAGAACTTCACAACACCAATAATAATTATGGCGCCTATACCGTTGACGCTCGTGGGGATACTGCCCGGGCATTGGATAATGGGGGCGTTTTTTACGGCCACCAGCATGATTGGATTTATTGCCCTTGCCGGTATAATCGTACGTAACTCCATCTTGCTGGTGGACTTTATTCAGTACGACTGGAAGGAAAGTGGAAACCTTGCCGACGCTATAATAAAGGCGGGGGCGGTTCGCTTCATGCCCATATCCCTGACGGCGGCGGCGGTGCTTGTCGGTTCATTAGTAATGCTCTTTGACCCGATATTTCAGGGTCTTGCCATCTCTATGATGTTCGGGGCAGGCTCCGCCACATTGCTGACGCTCATAGCCGTGCCGCTTCTGTACTACGAATTCTACAGAAATAAGAAATGTCCTGTTGACGATTGTCACAAGGACTGATATACTAATAGCAATATGCTTTAGCAGAGGACGGTAAGAAATGAAATTGTTTTCGATAATTCTGTTAGTGTTTACGTTGCTGGCGGCGGGTTGCTCTACGATGCCTTCGTCTCCGGCTGAGGGGCCTCAGGACGGTTGACATAATCCTATCAAGACCGGAGTTTCCGGTTTGAGCCGTTGACAGCGAGGGAAGTCCCCGCCTTTATTTTAATAATCTGATATAAATCATACACATGGCACTATGTTTTATTCCATTATATAACTAATATATAACTAAAAGCGTAATTAAAAGCAGGAGGGACGATATGGGAAAAGTGACAAAGGATTCGGTAATAGGTACGGTGATAAAAGATTCTCCAGGTGCCAGGGCCGTCATAGAGAAACATTTTGGCGGGGGCTGCTTCACCTGTCCGGGCATCAATATGGAGACTATTGCCTTTGGCTCTATGATGCATAACCTTGACCCGCAGAAGGTGGTAGATGAGATTAACGCGATTGAGCACTAGTAGTTGAATACTAACAAACTTTCGGAGGAATTACAATGGAATTAAAATGCTTTGTTTGCGGCACTACTGACAAGGACAGGGTCTTCTTTGAGTGTTACCATGAGGGCGAGAAAAAAGTGACCTGTGTCCGCTGTCTGCCGAGTTTAATCCACGGCCAGCACTAGCTGACGCACCGGAGCCGCCAACGGGCGGCAGCCAAAATTCAACAGACAAAACGTGGCGAAATTTACGGGGTGAAGGGGGGGTTACCCCCCCTTCGTCGTTAATCCCTTTCTGGCACTGGCGTCGTTAATCCCTTTCTGGCACTGGCGTCGTTAATCCCTTTCTGGCGCTGGCGTCACTTCTTCTTATTATACAACTCAATGATTTTAGTAGTGATGTCTATGGCGTTTTTGTAGTAGGCTACGGTGCTCCTCTCGAAGATGATGGAGTAGTCCTCTTTTTTATTCAGCTCTTCCAGTAACGCACTTATGTCCTTGAAGACCTGTGCCTTCATCCACCTGTCCATCTTTGCAACTTCGGCCTCAAGGTCTTCCTTCTGGTGTTTGGCGACAAGGACTTTTTGCGCGAACTCCTCTTCTTTTGCCATCTGGTCCTCGGGCTTGAGTTTTCCTTTATCAATTTGCTCCCGGATCTGTTTTAGTTCCTCTTCTGTCTGGTCAAAGGGTTTTCGTTTCATCTCAAGGGTGCTTTGATAACGCTGCCGATATGTGTTGACAGAGGCGGCCTCGCTCATTATTCGCTGTATGTCAAAGACCCCGATCTTCAACGTCTCAGCCCGGAGCAACGCCGGAACAAGCACCATAATACATAACGCCAAGGCTACCTTCACGCCTGACTTATATCTCATCTGACGATGCCTATCCCATTACCGGCAATGGTTCCCGAACCAAAGGTCCCACCGGCAAAGCCGTTCATTGTGACCTGGCCGCTCCACGAACTACCTGCGAGGTTGCCGCCTGAGAGGTTGCCGCTTGTAAATGACGGACCTATTGTGCCGTTCCACAGACCGCCGCTCCACGTGTTGAAATTGAAGTACACGTTTATTCCGGTCTTAGTGAAGTCGGAAAGGTATATCTGGTTCGCTTGCGTCAGGAGGGTTGAGGCCGTAAGGTATGACCCCAAACTGTATGTCCCCGTTATGCTTCCTATTGCAAATATGGATGGCTTAGTCCCTGTGGATGGCGAGAAGAAAACGACGTTTTTCATGTTTAAATTAACATAGTCCGAACCACTTATCAGCGCACCGGAGAGATTCGTGCGCCCTATCTCAACAGACGGTATGTTCAGGTATGACAGTGAGGTAACGGGCGTGGTAGTTGAGCAGCCGGAGGCACCGGTCTCATTGCCGCAGGCAAGATAAAGATACTGCGATGCAGACATGTATTTGTAGATATCAGTCAGTTGCAACACCCCGCCATTGTAGTAGCCCATCGCGGTTCCCACGGATATAACCGGGACATTGCCCACTGTGGAGGCACCGTAGCTTGTTCCATACACGAGGCCGTTGCTGTTCCATGACGATATGTTGAAATATTTATTGTTGCCATAGTCAACCCTGCTCGCTCCACTGGTGGTATTGTTAAATCCGTAAAAATATGCGTCATAACCATAAATCCCGTGGCTTGGGTCTATCGGAACCGTTACAAGCTGCCCTGTGGCGCTCCACGCGCCGTTTGTGCCTGATGAGGGATAGAACAGCCCACCCGCCGTCGAATATGACACAACAAAGCCCTGCGTGTTGTCATAAGAATTTGTATACGTACCGGCTAAACTCCCAATGTTGCCACTGCTGGTAGAAACTCCTCCGGCATAGGCGTTCATGTTTATATAAGAATTTGTCGAAGAGGTGCCAATAGAAAACGACCAGAGAGGATAACCACCCGGCTGGCTGGATGTACCAGAGGCGGTGAAACTAAACGGCGTATATGCACCCGAATAAGTGCCGGATGTCATGCTTCCGGTTATTGAACCGCCGGTTGTAAAATTGTTAGCTGAACCGCTATATAGCGCATATTGCGAACCGGTGATTGTTCCTCCAAAATTATAGGTCTTTACCGGCGTAGGCGTAGGGGTTGGTGCCGGAGTCGGAGTCGGCGTAGGCGTAGGTGTAGGTGTTGGAGTTGGTGTAGGCGTTGGAGTTGGAGTTGGTGTTGGCGTTGTCATTGGCTCCGTTGTTGTGTACTGAGTAACCGGCGGTTGGTAGACATTCGTGTCCGGCGATATGACATTCGTTACCGTGTTTATGTTCTTAACAGTGTTGTCAACCTGTGTTGCTGTGCTAGTGGCAGTGCTGGTAGCTGGTGGTGTTGTGCTGGTGGTGGATGAACTCTGAGTGCCCGACTGGCTGGAGTCCTTTTTATCAGGGTCGGTTGACTTTTCGTTCTTTTGAGTTTCGGTAGTAGTTACAGGCCTTTGATGTCCTGGCGGGGCGTGTTGAGGTATCACTACCACATTGCCGGCGGTTACATCGGTTGTATTATCAGGGAAGCGCATATTATACACATAAAAGACGCCCTCTCTGATTGCGACAATCGTATCGCCTGATGTCGGCTCGAACATGACATCGCCATCAGAACCTCGAACGCCCGCTACGACATTAGGGGTCTGAACCTCGAAATGATTTGCCGATGGCGCGTTCGCTATGCGCTTGGCTATGTCCTTGTCCACTATCGCGCGCACATGTCCGCGGGGAAGGGCAACCTTGCCCTTGTTTTGTTCATTGTTTGAGATATATTCGCTGATGTCTATTCGCGTACTCTGAGCCAGGCGAAGCATGTTGCCGTCTTTGAAAGAGATTTCGGCCTTTGAGGCCGCCTTTGTCCTGACGGTGTCTTTTTCGAATATAGGGTCTTGCAGTTGAAGTGGTTTTGCGGGGAGATTGCCACCTCTTAAGACGTCACACTTGCCCTCTACAAACGTCACCTTGCCGACTTCGGTCTCGGCCCAGGCAGCTGGCCCTGCAGTCAGAAATATCACCAGTGCCAGTGCTATATATATTGATATACGTGCCCTTTGTCTGATCATAAAACGCCCCTCCTATGCTTTTTTAGTTGTCTAGAACTTGAATTCTACGCCGGTAGTGTACATGTTACGGTTATATTGATACAGATAAATATTCGAGTCTGCCGTCGTGTGTGAATATTGCATACTTACGTCCATAAATTTCGTTGCCTGCCATACTATGCTGGCCGTGGCGGTATAAGTGTCGTCCTTTCTTTTGTAGCCGAAGAACGTGTTTTCGTTGTAGTATCTCTGGAAAAAAGCCTCGAAGTTTAAAACGCCATACACGTCCTGAACAATAGGAATCGTGGCCCCGGCCGTCAGCTTGTTGCCCATGTTGGCCCAGTTCTGCCCTTGGGTCATGTCAGAGGAATACTCATATCTGAAGTTCAGCATCCCCTTGCCGTGTGACAATAGATATATATAGCCTAAGCCGGTCAGGTATCGGTTACCTGTCCTGTCCTCGTCCGGGTCGGATATGTCGCCAAGCATGTCTCTTCTTTCATAACCCACGAACGCCTGCGCGATATGGTCTTTCTCAAACATCCAGTTAACCGTCGGTTTTGCCGACAAAAGCCCCATATATTTGCTTCCATTTAATAGGGCATAGTTATAGGTTATGGGCAGATATATGGCACCGTCTTTGAAGCCATATCCTGGATTTGCCGTAAGGGACTGTATCAGAAGGTCGTGGCTGGCGTTATGGAAGTAATAGTTGCTTATCAGATTGTACTGCATGTTAAGGAACCACGTGTTGCCCAGGTTTGGCTGGTAGTCTATTCGAAGCGTATTTAATATGGCGCTGTCTCTCTCCCCTGATATCTCCACTCCGGGGATTCCACCCTCAGGCTTCAGCAAGACATTGTCGTCGTATCTGTATGATATACCAATGGCAAAGCGCCATTCCCTGTTTGCGGAGATATTTTCCTCGACCGCCTTTTGGTATTCCTTTGCGAATGAGGCCATATCCGACGAAGGGTCGGCCTCTATGACTGCCGCAAGGGCTGTCTTTGCCTCGGTAAATTTCCGCTGCCTGTTATATGCGGCGGCGAGCTGGTAATTTACTGTCTGAGTCAACGCGGGGTCAAGCTCCTTCGCCTTGTTAAAGGCCTCTATGGCACCGTCGTTGTCTCCATCCTTTAACAATACAAGCCCCTTCAGGAAGGCTACGCTGCCCGGCCTGGCCTTTGCGGCCTCGGCCTTTGCTATCCACTCTTTGGCCTCTTTCAGCTTGTCCTGGGTATAGTAAACCTCTATCAGTTCCGTATAGGCCTCTTCAACCGGCGGCACAACGGTTAGGGCCTCGATAAAATTCTCCTCAGCCCCCTTTGTATCTCCGGTTTTCTTAAGTGCAACACCCAAATAGTAGGAAATAGCGGATGAGCCCGGTTGGGCCTCCTTTGCCTTTTTAAAAAATACTATGGCCTCCTCGAAATTCTCTTCTTTTAGTTGGGTTACACCCTCATCAAGGCTGCTATCGGCCGCCATCAACATCCCCGCGTTAAACACGAACAACGCCATAATCACAATCAATACCGTTTTTCTCATCTGACCCCCTCTTTAATCCTCTTGACACGCATACTTAATATCACAACTGTTATAATATCCCCCATCGCGCACGTTTATCGGGACTCATATATTAAATACATTTCCCCCCAAAAAGTCAACATTATTTCCGTAAATTCAGAAAAAAATTTCCTGTCAGGAAAAATATGCCGTGACGACATCTTTCATAGGGGCAAATGGCAGGCGCTTTAATAATCCCTCTACCTTCCTGCCCGTAACGCCTATGTTGAAATAGTGCATGAACCTCCTGCTGAGCGGCAGATTGAGCTTTGGCTGGGCAGTATCAAACTCCCAGGGATGTGTATAGACTACCGCGGGGATGCCCCTGCGGTTCATACTCTGGATCTTTGACAGTACATAAAAATACGGCGCTATACGAAGAGGCAGTCCGCCCGAAAAGGGCACGTTTTCGTGGAATAATCTCGCGGTTGTCAGCGGGAATTCCACTATCTCACCGTATCTGGTCTGAAGTTTAACGGGCAGGCGGGGATAGTCGCGGCAGCCCATAAAAGACATTGGCACAAGGCTTGAGTCATACTCAATGCCGTGTCTTCTCAGCACATCAAACGCCCAAAAGTTCGCCCTGCGAATTGACCACTCAGGGGCACGAAACCCAAGCACAGGAGCCTTTGTAATCGTCGAGATTGCCTCTATTGAGCGTCCGATGTCAGCGTCGAACTCCATTTCTGACATCTCATATACACGCCGGTGGAAAAACCCATGTGTTGCCAGCTCATGTCCTTCGCCCGCTATTTCCTTTATCAGGGCTGGTTCGTTGGCAGCTATGTAGCCAAGTACGAAAAACGTGGCCTTTACGCCGTAGCGTCTCAAAAGAGAGAGTATCTTAGCGGTGCTGCCGGTTATGCGGCGTTCGTAGGATGCCCATGTCGCGGGGTCAGAACAGGCGTCCACGCCGCAGACATGGTACCAGTCCTCAAGGTCTACGGTAAAGGCGTTTATTGTTGGGCGCATGGCCTCATCTGCGCAGAAACAAGTTCTGCATCTCTTTATTGTACAGGAGTGTTAACGCCGAGGACAGCCGGCCTATTACCGGCATGGGGTCTCTAAGGGAAAAAAGGTCGTCCTTTATTGTCATGTCGAAAAACCCCGGGCTCATGCTAAATCTATTGGGATTCATTATGAAATGAAGCAAATCGCCGGGGATAATCCACCTGCACATCACGCCCGTCTTGTATTCGGTTACCGGGGCGATGTCGCCGTCCATGGCTAGTTTATACAATAAATAGGGGAAATCTACGCCTGCGTTGATTGCAAGCTGCAACGAGCCCCAAAACCTCGGATTTATCTCAAGCAGCTTAGGCGTACCGTCTCTTGGGTCAACCTTAAACTCTATATGGGCAACGCCAGTCCACTTGAAATACCTCAGCAGGGATTCAGCAATGTATCTTACGTCGTCTCTCTTTATGCTTGCCCTCAGTGTGCTTGGCCCGCCCCTGATAGGGTACTCCCTCAGCCGCTTATAGACAAACGACGCCCTCACCTCTGAGTCATTGTTAAGAAGGAGGCACACCCCAATGGCGTCGCCTCCGTCGGGGATTCGCTCCTGTACAATGGGAAATTCGTATTGCCTGTGCACCTTTTTGTATTGCTTTACGAAATCCTCCTTCCTGGTGACATACCTAATACCCCTTGCCCCTGAGCTCATCTGTGGCTTGATGACAACAGGGAAGGGCAGCTCCCCGGCAAGGGCGGGTAACTGGCCTAAATCGTCAATAATATATGTCTTTGGGATGTCAAAGCCCTTTTCACGGACATATTTCATCAGAAATGCCTTGTTATGAAGCCTCAGCGCCAGAGAAACATCGGCAAACGGGATGCGGCAATACTTAGAAAGCCGCTCCCTCTGCGACGTTACCAGTGTCTGTGTCAGAAACTCCATCGGCATCAGTACATCATATTCGTTCTTTTTTAGTTCGTCCTCAAGCCAATCAAGAAATTTTGCCGGTGTCTCCTGTGGCGATGGGTAGATTAACCGTTTGCTGCAATAGTTTGAAAACAGCGCCGTTGCAAAGCGCGTCCATTCGCCTGCGGCCACATAAAACCCCCTCCTGCCAAGCGACCTCACCGCGGCAAGCGTCTTGTTCCACAGCCCGTCAAGAATCAGCACGCGGGGCATATCGGCTTTATCCCTCCACTTTCTTTATATTTTCTGGCATGTTAAAATCCTGTCCGCGCCTTGTAGTCTTATTTATTGATTGCCGGAAGCCAAAGTTCATTGGATAAAAGAAATTCTTGTACGAACCATTGCCCCAGAGCCGCCTGACAATATTCGGATACGAATATGCCTCCTTAAGCACCTTATAGTAGCCGGATAAAAGCCTTTGCGGCGACAGTAGTTTGGGTTTAAAGACCACGTTATTCGTATTGTAGTATGACCAGTCCCTCTCTATAATCCTGCCCTCCGCCTCCATTTGCTCATAGAGCCTCGTGCCGGGGTACGGGGTCAGGATAGAGAAATAACAGACATCGAGTTTGGCCCTGATGGTGAAGTCAACCGTCCGGTCAAACACCCCCTCGTCGTCGTCGTCAAAACCTAAGACAAATGCCCCGTCTATACCAAGCCCATGCTCATGGAACCTTTTCACGATTTCGACATAGTCGTCCGGTTTGTTAAACCCCTTGCCCATTTTTGAGAGATTGGCCTTTGACAGCGATTCAAATCCCACAAGCAGGCCCATGCAGCCGCTGTCTTTGCAGAGTTTAAGTAGCTCGGTGTCTTTGGCGATGTTGCTTGAGGCCTGGCCCAGCCACTTCAAATTGTAAGGCTTTATGCGCGTAAGCATCTCTTTGGCGTGGGCGCGGTTGCCTATTATGTTGTCGTCAACAAAGAATACCGTGTTTTTTAAGATAAACCGCTGCTCAAAGGGTTTTAATGACTGAATCTCACGCTCTACCTCGTCAACCGGCCTGTTTCTGAACCGCCCGCCGAAGGAGCTTGTCACAGAGCAGAACTCGCAGTTAAACGGGCAGCCGCGCGTGGTCTCAACAAAATGTACGGGCAGGTATCTCTTGCCCTTGTAGAGGTCCCAGTTCACAATTTCCAGCTTGTCCAGGGCGGGGTAACCGTTTTCGTGCCGGTATATCTTTTTCAGAGAGCCGCGCGCGAAATCAGTAAGGAGCTGCGGCCATAGGCCCTCGGCCTCCCCAATGACAACGGCGTCAACATGATTGAGCGCCTCCTGAGGCAGTTTAGAGGCGTGCATACCCCCCATGACCACGGTCTTGCCTTTTGAGCGGAGTGCGTCGGCTATCTCATAGCCCCTCTTTACCGCCGGTGTCATCGCCGTAATCCCGACAAGGTCAGCGTCTATGTCATCAGGCAGACGCTCCGCCTTCTCATCAATAATCCTGACTTCCCACTCAGGGGGTGTGGCGGCGGCTACCTTTAACAGTCCCAGGCTCGGCAGGCGAAAGAAGAAATCCCCGCCTAACAGGCTCTTAGAGGCAAGCGGCGATATCAGCGTTAGTTTCACTTGTCAATCCCCCCGTGCGTTATCGCCAGATTCCCTCGGTGCGTATTACCTTGCCGGTTGTCGGGTCAAATTCCACGCCGATGTTTTTACCCATTCGGCGTCTGGCATATATCCAGTTATTAGATCCCATTATCTGTTCATAGGTCGTTGTCTCTGTGTCGCCGCTGAGGAGCTTCACGGGTGGGCCCATTGCGACGTACACCTGTTCTTTTGTCATGTCTAACCTCGCAACCGCCTCCCTGATGCCCTCCTGTACGTCTTTAGGATACTTATCAATGTTCAGCGGCTTTTGAGTGACGAATTTCTCAAGATATTTTTCTCCGGCACTGCCAATGTCAAGCGTGTATTGCTCTCCGGCGGGGTCTGTGAGTGTTGCCTTCGCGCCGCTTTTTGACACCTTCAGCTTCGTTCCGGCGGGTATAAACGTAGGGGATGCCTGCCAGTTCAACCATGTTACCTTGTTACCCTTTAAGACCTTCAGATTACACCGCGCGTAATAGTCGGCGTCCGCGGCAAGCCCTCGCCCACACAACAGTAAAACCAATGCCGCGAAAGTGAAGGCCACCGAGGCGTTTACAACAGCCGTTCTTTTCATAAATTTTCCTCCGTTTTACGATTTTGCACCAGTCAATTTAATGAAGCCGCCCCGCCATCTTAAAGTATAATATAGAGCCGACTTGTTTTACAATTGAATTAAGAAAAGATTTATCCCCCAAACACCTGCGGCAGTATGGATTTATTACGGAGAAGCGCTTAAATGCCCTCACCGTTTCCTGAACCGGCCTGCTGTTCAGGTAATCCATGATGGCCATGTCGTTGAAATTGGCCGTTGTTGTTGCCCCGTCATAGTCGGCACAGCAAAACACGTAGTCGCCGTTATAAAGTATGCCGAAATTATCCACAATGCCAGGACAATAGCCAATACGCGCGCCCACTACCTTTTCACCATCCGGTTTTCTCCAGTCACCGGCGATACGGGTGGTAAAAAAAAGATTTTTGGCCAGATGTATTGAGTTCTTTTTATAGGCTCGCGCCCTTTTTATTTCTTTATTGATGTCCCGCAGGCGTCCCTCATTCGGGGAATCCTCAAGCACGGCCTCCGCCCAGTGTGAAAGATAGCGGGCAAGGGCGGCAGATGTGTCGGCAATGCTGACACTGCTGGCAACAGGGATTATCAGCCTCCTCAGGGGCGAAGACAGAAAGCTCACCGTGAGGCGCGCCTCTGGATGTGTCATAGTAAGGCCATCTGTAAGGAAGGTCCTGGCAAGAAGCGTAACGTTTGCCGCGTAACTGGAGAAAGTAAGCCCCTTAGCCCCCCGCAGGTTAAAGGAGTTCTCGTCGGGTGTTTGAAGGGATATGATGATTTCCTTAACCCCGGCGGCGTAAAGGTCGCGCATTAAATGAACATCCATCCTGTTTCCATTTGTGGTAACGCACACGTCAAGCCCTAAATTTGAGGCATAGGCCACCGCGTCGGTGAGGCGGGGGTAAAGGGTAGGCTCCCCCATTACGTGAAACAAGCAAAGCGAGGCAATCCCCGGAGCGGCGTCTAAAATGGATTTAAGCATTTCAAAAGACATAGCGCCCCGCCTTCTTTTCATAATTGAATCCGGACAAAACTCGCACGAGAAATCACAGACATTTGTCAGCTCTATGTGAAGCCTGTTAATGGGAAGCCTTATTTCTCCGGCAGTTTTATGCACAACCGTATTATAACAAATTGACTGCGCCATTTTTGACAGGGCAAACGCATTTGAAAAATAAAACAGAAATTGGCTATACAGTTGGCTTTGGTAGACGGTTCTCTGGATTCCAGCTTTACCGTGAAAATCCTATGGAGCTAGGGCACACACCTCCC
>NZ_JBJUSG010000117.1:0-11408 GCF_046044395.1 Candidatus Magnetominusculus dajiuhuensis
AAAAAAAACACCGGGGGGGGGGGCTGCTTTACTATTGTGACACAGTCTGTTGTCCCTTTGCGTCATTCCGGCTTGTCCGGAATCTTCCCTTAGGTGGGTGTTTCTTGATGATTTTGCCTATTCTGAGGCATAAGGACAGATTCCAGACAAGCCGGAATGACAAAAATGAGGGCGGCACTGACAAAAAATGAGGGCGGTGACATATTCAGGCGTTCATTTGTTGTCTGTCATTCCCATGTTTTTTTATTCTGTCATTCCAGCGAAGGCAGCAATCCAGGAGAGGAAATTACTGTTGCAATTTTCAAATGCGTATGCCCTGAGCGTTTATTTGATTTATGAAATATTTCATTTTATGATAGAATAGCGCGTGGTGTTGTGTTGGATGGAACAGACAATATGATATTGTGAAGGGGCTTATGGGAAAGAAAAGCATTCTCGTAGTTGATGACGAGGTCGTTGTATCTCTGGAGATAAAAAAGCTGCTTCAGGGGTGGGGGTACAGGGTGGCCGGTACTGTCAGCTCTGGCGAGGATGCGCTTCAGAAGGTTGAGGAATCCGTCCCCGACCTCGTGCTGATGGATATCAACCTTCGCGGAGATATTGACGGGATAGAGACCTCAAAGTTGATTAAGGACAGATATAAGATCCCAATTATTTATATTACCGCTTATATTGATTACAATATCTTAAAACGTGTCGAAAAGACCAACCCCTATGGATACATACTAAAACCATTCAACGAAAGTGAACTCTATGCCGTAATAAAAATCGCCCTCTATAACAGTAAGACAGAAAAAGAACTTGAGCTGCAATACCTTATTCAAAGCGTATTAAACACTATACTTGGCATATCTCTGGAACCTATTTCACTTACTGAACAGATGGACAAGATTCTGGACAAGATTATGACGCTTTCATGGTTAAGGCTGGAGTCCAAAGGCTCTATCTTCCTTGTCGAAGAGACGGAGGAAGTCCTTGAGCTGAAGGTTCATAAGGGTTTTTCAAGAGAGCTGCTTGAGGCTTGTAGCAGGGTGCCCTTTGGCAAGTGCCTGTGTGGGAAGGCGGCGGCTACCCGTAAAATCGTCTTTTCGGACTGTATAGATGGCCGCCACGATATTACATTTGATAACATGACACAGCATGGACATTTTTGTGTCCCTATCATACTTACAGGCAAGCTCATTGGGGTCATTAACCTGTACCTCAAAGAAGGGCACAAGAAAAGTGAACTGGAAGAGGAGTTTTTAGTTGCGGTATCCAATACCCTTGCCGGTATCATCGCCAGAAGGAGTGCTGAGGAGGCATTCAGGGAACTAAAGCAGCGCAAAGAGATGATCCTTAATTCAGCGGGTGAGGGTATCTTCGGCCTTGATAGAAATGGGCTTATTTCCTTTGTAAATCCCGCGGCAACGAAGATGACCGGATGGCACCCCGAAGAGCTGATTGGAAAGAAACAGCATGACGTAATTCACCATCCCAATACGGGCGATGTAGCCTGTTATATTGACAAGTGCAACATATATAAGACTTTTTTTGATGGCAAGGTCTATCGCGTTGATGGAGAGGTGTTTTGGAGAAAGGACGGCACGAGTTTCCCGGTAGAGTATGTCTCTACCCCGATTTTTGATGACAACCATCGTCTGATGGGAGCGGTTATCGTGTTTAGTGATACATCACTGAGAAAACAGGCTGAGGAAAAACAGGCACTACTCCTTGACGAACTTAAACACACGAACGAAAATCTGTTATTCAGCCAGGAAAAAGTGATTCAATCAGAAAAACTGGCAGCCCTTGGGCAACTGGTCTCCGGCGTTGCCCATGAGATAAATACCCCCATTGGCAACAGCGTAATGGCGGCTTCCCACCTTCAGGACAGAACCAGAGAGATTGTAGAATTATTTAACCAGAATAAACTGTCGAAGTCTAAACTCGAAAATTATTTCTCATCGGCATCTGAAGACAGCGATATTATCTTAAAGAATCTCCTCAGGTCATCGGCCATGGTTAAGAGTTTTAAAATGGTCTCAGGAGACCAGACAAGCCAGCAGCGGCGCAGGTTCAAGCTGAAGGAATACCTTGAGGATATTATCATGAGTCTGAGGCCGACACTCAAAAAGACCTCGCTTGAGGTACATATACACTGCGATGAGTCCTTGGAGCTTGATAGCTATCCCGGTGCGTTTGCCCAGATAATCACCAATCTTGTCACCAATGCGATAACCCACGCCTTTGATAAAGACTCTAAAGGAAAGATAGATATAAATGTAATAGAGACCCAAAAAAATATAGTCATAATGTTCAACGACAACGGCAAAGGGGTCGCCAACGATGTCGTGTGCAGGATTTTCGACCCATTTTTCACAACGAACCGCAAAGGCGGAAACAGCGGCCTGGGGCTTAATATCGTCTTTAACATCGTGCAAAAGACATTACAGGGAGAAGTTGAATGTGAGACTATTGAGGGCGAGGGGACAAGTTTTGTTATCACTATACCAAGGGAACTACCTTGAAGATATGAGGATATAATCTTACTATGGAAAAGAAAGAGGAGAGTTATTCGTTTTACGAAGAGGATGAGCAGCAGTCGGCTCATCAGGCTGGGGTATGGAAGGTGCTTATCGTTGATGACGACGTCGAGGTGCACAGGGCGACAAAGTCGTCTCTGGCAGAGTTTACTTTTCAGGGCAGGGGCCTGATGCTCCTGTTTGCGGCCTCGGCTGCCGAGGCAAGGAAACTGATAGTGAAGCATGGGGATATGGCCGTTGTCCTGCTTGATGTCGTGATGGAAGACGATCTGGCAGGGTTGAACTTTGCGAAATATGTCCGTGAAGATTTGAAAAACCGATTCGTCAGGATATTATTAAGGACGGGGCAGCCCGGCATAGCCCCCGAAAAGTCGGTTATCGTCAATTACGACATCAACGGTTTTCTGGAGAAGAGCGACCTTACAGTGCAAAAACTCTACACCGCAATCATCACCTGCCTGCGTTCGTACAGGGACATTACAGACCTCGAAACCGCTAACATCGTGCTGAAAACAGAATTTGAAATGCGAATAGAAGCCGAGAGGAAAATGGCCGAACAGGCACAGCAGGCGGCAATCGGGCTGGCAATATTGCAGATAATTCACGGCGCGAAAAATATCCTCAATGCCCTTAAAGGCGGAAAATATATTATCGAATCCGCCCTCAAAAACGACAACCTCGACCTGATAAAAAAGGGCTGGGACGTGACGAAAATCGGCATCGCACGCATGGAAGACCTCACCTGCGGCCTGCTCGACCTGTCGCGCTTTAACAGGCTCGAAATTAAGCCGTATTCCATTAACACCCTCATAGGGGAGATTCTTGACGCCTGCCGGAATTCTCAGACCTGTTCTGAGATTAACGATATCGAAATCGCCGCCCGTATGGGAGATTCCCTTCCTGAGGCGATGTTCGATTATAAGGCGGTTCACACCGCGTTGATGAATCTCATCTGCAACGCTGTTGATACATGCAGAGATAAAGTATATAATAGTGGGGCAAGCGGCAAGGTCGCCATAAACACGTATCTCGACGTCAACGGTTACGTCTGCATAGATGTGGAGGACAACGGCTGCGGGATTGGGCAGGATGATATGAAAAATATCTTTAAACTATTTTATACTACAAAACACTCTAAAGGAAACGGCCTTGGGCTGTCCATAACAAAGAAGATTATCGAAGAGCACGGTGGGAGGCTTGATATAGATTCAGAGTTGGGCAGAGGGACGAAATTTACGATAGCGCTTCCACAGCGCCAGCAACTAAATAATAACGAACAAAAGGAGAACCACAATGGGTAAACGCGTACTGGTAGTTGATGACGATGAGGCGGCAAGAAAATTTCTAACAATAGCCCTGGAACAAAAGGGGTATGTCGTACTTACGGCGGCAGATGGTGAGGAAGGGGTTAAAAAGGCAACAGAGGGAAACCCTGACATCATCATTTTAGACATTATGATGCCTAAGAAAAACGGCATAAGCGCCTTACAGGACATCAGGGGCAAAAAGGAGACAAGAGATATTCCGATTATAATACTAAGCTCTGCCCTGAGCTTTATAGAACATGCCCGTAAGGAAATTGACAACAAGGAAGTCATAAAGGAGATGGAGCGTCTGCTGGACAATGTGGACAGCACAATAGACAAGGTCTTCCTGCGCTTTGCCTCGTATCGCAAGATATTGCTGTTTGAAAGAGAACAGATGCTGAAACAATTCAAAGACAAAGAGGCAAATATAAAACCGTATCTGTCCTTACCTGATTTGTTTCTGGATAAACCCATAGACCCAGATGAGTTGGCAGAGGCTATGAAGGAGCTGTTGAACTAAGAATTAAAAGATTAAAGGATTAACGACGAAGGGGGGGTAACCCCCCCTTCACCCCGTAAATCTCGCCAGCGTTACTCCAAAAAAAAGGCCTGAGGACAGTGCACCCAAGCCTTTTTTAATGTGTATGATATAGTTTACTTTTTCTCTGAGAGCGCCGCAACCCCGGGCAGTACCTTCCCTTCAAGAAGCTCTAACGACGCACCGCCTCCCGTAGAGATAAACGAGACCTTATCAGCAACCCCGGCCCTCTTGACGGCCAATACCGAATCCCCGCCCCCTATGATACTCGTCCCGCTTGAGGCCGCCACGGCCTTCGCCAGAGAGTACGTGCCCGTTGAAAACGCATCTATCTCGAACAGCCCCATCGGGCCGTTCCACACTATGGTCTTTGCATCTGCCACAGCGGAAGCAAACAGCTTCGACGACTCAGGCCCTACGTCAAGTATCTTCCAGCCAGCCGGTACATTTTTTACAGAGACAACCTTCGTCTCTGCCCCATGCTCCGTGGACTGCGCTATCACACAGTCTATCGGCAGCAGGAAGTCCACATTGTTGGCCTTCATCTTTTCCATTATAGACCTGGCCGTATCAAGCATTTCAGCCTCACACAGCGAATCGCCTATTTCGTAGCCCTGTGCCATGAAAAACGTATTGGCCATGCCTCCGCCAATGATAACCTTGTTGACCTTGCCGGCCAGGTTATCAAGTACGGCGATCTTACCCGACACCTTCGCTCCGCCTACTATTGCCACAAACGGCCTGACCGGATTGTTTATGGATTCAATCAGGTATTCGAGTTCCTTTTTCATCAGAAGCCCCGCAGCCGCCGTCTTTACGAATTTCGTTATACCCTCGGTCGTAGCGTGCGCCCTGTGGGCAGTGCCAAAGGCGTCATTTACGTATACATCGGCAAGTCTCGACAGTTTTTCTGAGAAACCAGGGTCGTTTTTCTCCTCTTCAGCGTAAAATCTGACGTTTTCAAGGAGTATCACATCGCCATCCTTCATGTTGCTAACGGTTTTTTCAACTTCAGGGCCAACGCAATCAGAGGCAAAAGCCACCTTCTGTCCGAGCAGCTCCTCAAGCCGTTTTGCCACGGGGGCAAGGCTGAACTTGGGATTAGGCTTCCCCTTAGGCCTGCCCAGATGGGAGGCAAGGATTACCCTTGCGCCACCTTTGACCGCCAATTGTATCGTCGGCAAGGCCATACGAATCCTGTTGTCATCTGAGATATTGCCACTGTCATCAAACGGGACATTAAAGTCCACCCTTATAAAAGTGCGCTTGCCTTTTAAATCAAGGTCAGTTATTACAACTTTATTAAGACCCATTGCAATGTCCCCCTATCTCTTTGATATAACATAGAGGGTGAGGTCTCTTAAGCGGCAGCTATAACCCCATTCGTTGTCATACCATGAGATTACTTTTGCCATGTTGCCTATTGTCTTTGTCAGTGCCGGGTCAAATATGGACGAGTGTGGATTGCCCTTGAAGTCCGACGATACGAGCGGCTCATCGCAATACTGCAGGATTCCCTTCATCGGGCCGTCCGCCGCCGCCTTCATAGCGCTGTTAATCTCTGCCGCCGATGCCTCTTTCTTCAGCTCTACGGTAAGGTCAACAACTGACACGTTTGGGGTTGGTACACGCATCGAAAACCCGTCTAACTTGCCCTTTAGCTCTGGAAGCACAAGGCCAATAGCCTTAGCCGCGCCAGTGCTTGAAGGAATTATGGAAAGTGCCGCCGCCCTCGCCCTTCTGAGGTCTTTGTGCGCGAGGTCAAGCAGTCTCTGGTCGTTGGTATAAGAGTGCACGGTGGTCATCAGGCCCTTTACGATACCGAATTCACTGTGTAATACCTTGGAGATTGGCGACAGACAGTTCGTCGTACACGAGGCATTGGAGATTATCTTGTGTTTTGCCGGGTCAAGCAGTTCATTGTTTACGCCCATACATACGGTGATGTCCTCGTCGGACGCAGGGGCTGAAATCAATACCCAGCCAGCGCCAGCAGTCAGATGCTTCGTTGCCGCGTCCCTCTTTGTGAACAGGCCGGTTGACTCTACGGCTATCTCAACACCCATCGCCTTCCACGGAAGATTCGCAGGGTCCCTCTCTGCCGTTATTTTTATGGTCTTGCCGTTTACAATCAATGCGTCGTCTTTGGCGGATACATCGGCGTGGAGATTGCCTACTACCGAGTCATATTTCAACAAGTGGGCAAGGGTCTTCGCGTCTGTGATGTCGTTGATTGCCACGATTTCGATCTCTTTCGATTCCATGCACGCCCTAAAGTAGTTCCTGCCGATCCTTCCGAATCCATTTACACCTATTTTTACAGCCATACGAACCTCCTCCATCGCTCAGGGGGCATAGTCGACCGCGGGCCATCTGTCAAAACTCCAGCCCACACCCTTTCATAAGCCCCTTCGCTTTCCGGATAATTATTCGGAGACAAAGCCTCCTGACGTTTTACTGCTACTTATTAATGCTTTACTTATCAAAATAGTTAATCACTATGCCTGTCGGTATCTTAGGATAGAAATATGTTGACTTAGGCGGCATCCTCAAGCCCGCCCTCGCCACCAGCTCAATGTCCTCAACGCGCGTGGGATTGAGAAAAAAGGCCGCTTCATATTGCTGGCCTTCCTGCCCACCCTCAACCTTCGCAATCGTCTTTGCCATATCCATGTCATATCCGAATTCACTGACATTATACAACTTTTTGAAAATTATTTCATGCAATATAATCACGTCTATGCCTAAAACTCCGGGCGGTGTTTTTCCCCTGTATTGAAGCGTATAAAATTGTCCACCTCTGAGGAGCATCCCAAAGGTGTACGTCTTATTCGCTATGGCCTTTAATATGTCAGTGCCGGGGGTAAGGCGTGTCACGTCGAACTGCTCTTTTAACATATCAAGCGCACCATCAGGTAGCTTTGATAGCAGCCTGTGCGTAGGTTTAATCGTTATCCCCGTCTCAGCGGTGTTTACAAGCAGCATCAGCACGTAATTATACGCGGCGTCCGAATCGCCGGAGCCTTCTTTCATAAGCTGCTGGTATTTGAGGGCGGTTTCATATCTATGATGGCCGTCGGCGATAAAAATATCCTTTCCACACAGGCCGTGTCTGATTGTATCAATATCCAACTGGTCATTAACTATCCAGCATTTATGGACAACGGCGTCGTCATCGGTAAATTCGATATATGGCTTCTCATTAAGGGTGCTGCCCAGCACATCGGCTGTCTTCATATCGGGATTATTATAGATGGAAAAAATCGGGCTTGTGTTAGCCCTGCAGATGCGAAGCAGGTTGAACCTGTCCTCTTTTGGTTTGGAATGAGTCATCTCGTGCGGGTAGATACCCTTACCTGGCTGGAACAGTTTTACTGCGGCAAATATGCCTCTCATCGTCTTTTTTTTGCCTTCGGATTCATAGACCGTTTCATAGAGGTAATAAGCTGGCCTGTCGCCGAACTTTATGACGCCCTCATTTATCCAGTTTCTAAGATTTTCGGAGGCCAGCAGGTACTTCGTCAGATTACCGCCGTCTGTGGAAGTCTCTATGCCGCAGTCCACCCTCGCTATATTATACGGGCCGCGATTATAGAGCCTCTGCAGCATATCGCCCGTTATAATGTCATAAGGCGGTGCCGTTACGTCACACATTGAGACCTTCTCAGGGTCATACAACAAACCCCTGAATGGGACTGCTTCAGTCAATTTAACCTCTCTGGCTGCTCTATAAAATATACGAACACTACCATAGCTCTAAGGACACCATTATAGCATTGCACGTCAAAGAATTACAAACCGTCGAATTGTGTAAAATTGGTTGCCTCAAATTCAGAGAACCTGAAGTCTGCCATACACGAACCTTCAATAACACGAGACGTCGGGTCTGTCAACGTTTATTATTCAAAAAAACCCCCCGCTCTTACTGACGCGGGGGTTTTTCCATCATATGTTCTGTCTGTTTACTATCTGTGAGTACTTCTGCGCACCTCGAAATCCGGGTACGCGGTTACAGCTACTTCGTTTTGGTCAAGTCCTTCCATTTCGACCTCCTCGGAGACCCTCAATGGTACTATCTTATCAAGCACCTTAAAAAATACATACATTACGATGAACACGAAGACAATGTTCGTACAGATGCCTATTATCTCTGCTCCTAACTGTGAGGCGTCTCCGTAGAACAGTCCTTTCACCGTGCCAGTGACATTATTTAATCCATCGCCATAGGTGCCGTCCGCAAAAAGCCCAACTGCTATAAGGCCCCATGCCCCATTAACGCCATGCACTGATACCGCCCCTACAGGGTCATCTACCTTAAGCGTTCTCTCCACAATAAAGACGCTCATACTGCAGAGCACTCCCGCAACAAGCCCTATAATCACCGCACTTGTGGAATTCACAAAGGCACACGGCGCGGTAATCGCCACAAGCCCGGCTAAAAGTCCATTGGCTGACATGGAGATGTCCGGTTTCTTGTAAAATATCCACATGTATATCATAGCCGAAAATGCCCCCGCAGCCATGGCAAGCAGTGTGTTTACAGCGATAACGGATACCCTCAAGTCTCCGCCTGCCAGCGTGCTTCCGGGATTGAAGCCGAACCACCCGAAGGCCAGAATTAAAGTGCCAAGTACCGCCATGGGAATATGATGGCCGGGAATGGCGTTGGGTGTCCCGTCTGCCCTGTATTTCCCAATCCTCGGGCCTAAGACAATCGCTCCGGCAAGGGCGGCAACCCCGCCGCACATGTGAACGACACTTGATCCCGCAAAGTCAACGGTGCCATGCCCCAATCCGAAATTCTTTCCAAGCTGCGAAAGCCAGCCCCCGCCCCATACCCAGTTGGCGTACAGCGGATACACTATCATGGAAATAAAGAACGAGTAGACAACGAATGACTTAAACGTCCATCTCTCCGCCATAGCGCCGGTTGGTATCGTCGCTGTCGTATCCATAAAAACCAACTGGAAGAGAAAGAGCGTATATACCGATGCGTCATACGCGTCTCCCGACAAAAAGAACCCCTTCGTACCGAATAGTCCAAACTCCTTGCCAAACAGCTTGATTGTGAACTCGCCATCCATCAACCCCGTACCGCCAGCGAGGGAGGCCACTGCCCCTACCCCGCCCATCTGCACGGCGTAACCCATTACCCAGTAGCCGACAGCGCCCAACGAAAATACCATCAGATTCATGGCCATCGTATGCGAGGCGTTTTTGGCCCGACAAAAACCAGTTTCAACAAGGGCAAATCCGGCCTGCATGAAAAACACGAGAAATCCACACAACAGCGTCCACATAAAATTGATGGCTATCCTGTTGTGGCCGCTTACGTCGGCGAGTTTTGCAGCCAATGGTTCAGCAGCGCTCATGTTTTTTAAATCATCGGCTGTTGGTGCCCCGGCCGATGCGCCCACTACGTCAGCCGCCCCGCCAATATTTGCCCCCGAAGGGTCGGCCTTCGGGGGGGGAGTTGGCGCCGGTGACACCGCTGCTGCTGGCACCGGAGATGCCGCCGGCGCTGGCGCGCCCTGGTCCTCAGCCGACACAAGGGCAGGCACAACCGTGGACAAAAGGAAATACCCGAACAGCAAAATAAAAATTCCCGCATACCGCTTCCTGACTTTAGATCGTTTCATGACTTCTCTCCTTACCTGTGTATGTATTTGTGCAACCTTGCGGCCTTGCAACACTGCAAGTGCCATGTTATCGCGGCTCTCTACCTGCAAATCGCGCGTACTGTCCTAAAGTGCCGTTAAAATTGTGTTAAAACTACATCAAAATCTATTAAAATTATATCAGGATTCATGCCAGAACGTAATACATTGATATATATGGATAATATCAGCTTTGATGTGATACATAAATGTATCATGCTACAATTATGTATCGTTGGGTTGCTTGTAGAAATGTCCTGAAAGCGAAGCGTTGTGTACCGAAAGACGGGCGATAGGACATTTCTATTTTGGTATGATATTGGTGAGAATTTTCTTGGGTTAGCTTACAGTTGTTATCCTTTTTACAATAGGTAAAAAGCTAAATGGTCAGCAGCAGCGCCATCCCTTTAAGAATTCTACCGTTACTGGCCTCGTTGCGCTTTCCGCTGTGCTTGGGCTTCTTAGGGTGATTTGGTTGTTAAAGACAACTGATTTAAGAACTAAGGGATTACGATTAGTGCCCATTTTGCTATTTCTTGAGATATCTCATATCCATGAGACGCTATGTTTTCAAATTCTGCAAAATCATATAGAATATTCAATGTTTCTATGGGTACTAAGAATTTTTCTGACAGAATACGCAATAAACCGCCTAATGTTTTCGTAATATTTAATATTTTTACTGTCCAAGCTCTCCTTGATTTTTATTTCAGTTAATACCCTTAACCCTGTAACAACCAAGAAAGGATACATCTTGATTATAGATTCAAGATATGCAATATACTCTTTCTCCTGGAGCTTTAAAGGAATTCTTGTGTTCAAGTCTTCCTTCTTGTACGAAAATGCAACCACCTGCAAACGAGGCATTTGAGCATCTACACTTTTTACGTTATCCACTTCTACGCCCTTTTTATCAACTGTATTCAATGTGATAATAGCCTCATAACAGCAGCTACACCCGCTATTCCGGCTGCTACTATGGTGCCGAGCCTTACAGATAGTTTTAACTCAAGCTCCTTTAAGTCGCGTTTGAAATTGTTTTCAAGCTCTTTTAAATCACGTTGCAGATGAACCTCCATTTCTTTCAGGTCACGGGATATTTTATTGTCAAGCTCTTTCAAGTCCCGCCTGGAAGCAAGCCTTTCCTCTAACAGCTCAGATAAGACCTCAGTTTGCACCTCTGCTTGCTCCTCAGTAAAGCCAACGGCCCTAAGCCTCTTTACATACGAATGGCTGTCAAATATCACGCTCTCAGTCATGGACTTATCCTCCGCACTGTCCTATATTAAAAAAATATTGGGAAGGCTGTCAATCCTCTGGTGAGAATTTTCTGTAATACCAAAATAGAAATGTCCTATTCTACCAAAGTAGAAATGTCCTA
>NZ_JBJUSG010000118.1:0-11393 GCF_046044395.1 Candidatus Magnetominusculus dajiuhuensis
GATAGGGGGTACTCTTGCCGGTAACCCAGCGGGTGTAGTTATTTAGACGCTTACCAATAACTGGACGCCTTTGAGACTGATACCTTCCCTTTCTTCATCATCATGAACCTCCTTGTTTCGGCCCATTATGACACCTGCTACTTCCCCTGTAAAGATGGGGTTTTCTTGACGCTTACTCTACTACTGCTAAATATTGGTAAAAAGGAGGAGAAAAGGACTAAGGACTTGGGACGTTACACCCGCCCCCTTTGGGGGTTGGACTATGAAAAATATGAGGACTTACTGTAACTTAAAAAAGGCAATTTTTTGTCTTGACAAATTGGTCCACTATAATCATTTACCCTTCTTTTTAATAGTCAGCGTATCCTCTATCGTTTTTGTTTGCGTGGGTGTGGAAAGTATGGTCTGAATGGTGTAGTCGCCTTTTTCTATATCCATTGGAAGGGTGAATTTAATCATAGATTTGTGGGAACCCTCCGCACGAATGATCTTTTTGCGTGATAACTCCATTCGATCCGTACCCATTATTAAAGTTCTGACCTCTGTAACTTCCACCAGGCTTTTATTTTTAGGCAGACGCAGCAGATACTCTACCGAGATTTCTATGGTTGACCCCGGAAAGGCCGCTTGAGGCTTCAGTGTGTAGGATTCTACTTTTATGGTTTCGGTATCTAACTGCTCTACCTGTTCCTCCTGCGTAGGCTGGACAACACCTCTCGGCTTCGCACATCCGGCTAATAAAACCATCGCTGACGCTGCTATAATCAATAATCTAAAAAAACTCCCCATCACTAAGTCCTCCTTTTTACGGTTCGACAACAAAAACCTTGTCCCTTATTTTACTAACACCCTTTGTATGTTTTGCTGTATCGAATGCCTTGCCTTTATCTTTCGTGCTTGATACTGTTCCCTTTAGCGTGACTTCAAGGCCTTCGTTGACCTCTGCGGTGACTTTTGTAAGGCCGATGCCCTTGAGGGCCTTGTTGATAGTCGCTTCAAGCGTATGCGGGTCAGACGGGGGCGATACAACCGCCTGAGGTGGCAGTTGCTTCTGTATTGGCTCAGCCGTTGGGTTAGGAGTTGGGTTAGGAGTTAACGGCGGTTGAGCCGAAGGCTGGGACGACGGGGTGGGGGCAGGCGTGGGAGCGGCGGCAGTGGCTTCGGGCGACGGAGGGGGAGTTGCCGGATGTGCCATTGCTGACAGTGCCTTAAGCGCGGCAGGGGGCTGGGCAGTAGAGGCATCCACATGGAGGTTATCCCTAATGTCTTTCACGTCCTTGTTTGCCTTCACGATGGACAGCACCTTGTTCCTGTCATACTCACTGGGCACCGTCCCTATTATGGATGCCGCAAGGGCGGTGTTAACGCTTACCACAACGCCGGGAAACCCCTGGCTATTCAATGAATTGTTGATTGTCTTTTCAAGTTCTTCAGGTTTTGGAACCACCTGTGAGACGACTATGTTATTTTCCACCTTGATTATTTTCGGAATTTTTTTGACAATAAGCTCTGCGAATGTCTTTTCGTGCATATCCTTCGCCGTGCCGGTTAACTTAGCCGTTTTGCTGAGGTCTACCCTCACTGATACCTCCTTCAGCCCTGCGTTTGCCAGGGCGTCGGCGGCCTGTTTCTCAAGCAGGTAGTTCTGAGGCTTGAATATGTGGTATCCCACAACGGCAGACCCCACAAGACAGGCAATGGCTATGAATATCCACATAAAAAACCTCAACACGCCGTGTTTCTTCTTTTTCGTAGCCGTTTCTATTTCCTCCTCAAGCTCATCATCATATTCGCCAGAGATGTCCTCTCTGTCCATCAAATCAAACGAATAGCCATCATTTATACAATACCGCGCGCTGACCGGATTGACCGTACCACAATTCGGGCACGCCTTGGCCCCGACAAAGGGCATAGCCTTCACGCCGCATACGGGGCATTTTGCTGCGTCTTTCGGTATGTTATTTTTGCATCTATAACAAATCATGCGTATTACCTTCGTTATGCAGCACTATGGGAATTTTACAATTTTACCCCGAATATTTACAATTTATTCTTTAGTCTTTTATAAATATATTTTTTATCGCCAACAAGGCCACCCGCGGCGATGGCAGGGGATGCCAAGATTGCTCAGGCAGCCCCGGCACATAACAGCAACTGGATGTCCATCACGTTCGTACCAGTTGGGCCGGGCTTAAACAGTCCACCGGCGCGTTCAAAATATGTGTATGAATCGTTGTTTGCCAGATACTCCCGCGCGTCCAGCCCCACTGCCAGGCCTCGTGCAGTCGTAGCGCTATCAACTATCGCACCCGCGGCGTCAGTCGGGCCGTCTGTGCCGTCCGTCCCCGCGCTCAACAGGGTTAACCCCGGCTTCCCTTCGATCTCAACCGCGAATCTGAGGGCGAGTTCCATGTTCCTGCCGCCCCTGCCCGTACCCGTTACCGCGACGGTCGTCTCACCTCCAGAGATTAATAATTTTTCATTCGGCGTAATCTCCCCCGATAACCATTTTGCCGCCGCCTTAACGTCGCCAGCGAGGTTGTCTGTGATAATTGCGGCGTCAAGGCCGAGCTGCCGCGCCCGCGCCAATGCCGCGTTGAGGGCCTGACTGTTGTCGGCGATTATTATATTTTCATTTCCCGGATTAACCGGCCTCCGCGCCGCGCCCTTATTAATAGCTTTGATGACGTTTGGCGATAATTTACTCATCAAACCGTATTTATTTAACACCTCAATAGCCTCGCGGGCACCCGTTGTATTGGCCGTCGTCGGGCCGGAGGCGATTACATCAAGGTGGTTTCCAGTCACGTCTGATATGATAAGCGACAATATTTTCGCCGGATAGGCGAGGGCGGCAAATCCTCCGCCTTTCACCTTTGAGAGCTGTTTTCTGACGGCATTTAATTCATTAATATCGCAGCCTGATTTAAGCAGCGCCTCTGTAATCGCCTGTTTCTCAGCGAGGCTGACCCCGACGGGTGGGCTGACAAACAGCGCCGAGCCCCCGCCCGATATCAGGCACAGGATAAGCGTATCTGCCGCGGCGTCCCTGACGAGTTTTATGATTTCAGCGGTACCCCTGACGCCGTTTTCGTCGGGGACGGGATGACCGGCCTCAAAAATTCTAATCTTACCCGCAATGCTGGCTTCGCTATGGCCATATTTGGTAACGGCAACGCCGCCGGTAATAATATCATCAAGACGCTCAGAGGCCGCAAGCGCCATCCCATAAGCCCCCTTGCCAAACCCCACAACATACAGCCGTCGAAATCTCCCATCAGAATAAACCTGTCGAATATAATCAATATAATTCAAGACACACTGATAAGCAGAACACGCCCCGACCGCGGTGTTATAAATATTGATAAGGCAATCGTTCATTGAGGGTTGGGTTTCTGTATTAAATTGATGTTATCTTGAATCGTCTTCACCTGTGGGTGATCATCGCCAAAAACACCTCGGCTTATTGAAAGCGCCTTTTCGTAATACTCAAGCGCCTTCTTTGATTCCCCTAAGTTACTCCACGCATACCCTATGTTCCCATATACGGTTGCAACATTTGGATGATTCTCTCCATATACTTTTAAATTAATTTCAAGTGCCTTCTCGTAATACTCAAGCGCCTTCTTTGATTCCCCCATTTTATACCACGCCGAACCTATATTGTTATAATTAACTGCAACATTTGGATGATTCTCTCCATATACTTTTAAATTAATTTCAAGTGCCTTCTCGTGATACTCCAGCGCCTTCTTTAATTCCCCAATACGATTCCACGCATTCCCTATATTGCTATATCCTGTTGCAACTTCCGGATGATTCTCTCCATATACTTTTAAATATATTTCCAGCGCTTTCTCCAAACACTCAATAGCCTTCTTTGAGTTCCCCATCCCATCCCACACCGACCCTACATTGTTATATGTGCTTGCAATATTTGGATGATTTGCCCCATATACTTTTAAAGCTATTTTCAGCGCCTTTTCGTAATACTCTATCGCCTTTTTTGATTCCCCAATGTTTATCCATGCCAATCCTATATTGTTATAGTCTTCCGCAACGGACTGATGTTCCTCCCCGTACATATCTACATCAATTTTAAGCGCTCGTTCAAAGTAATCCATTCCTTTTACCAGACCTTCGCTAGTGCCAAGATGACGGCTTAAACTTCCAAGCTCCTTATAGAGCTGCGAAAGAAGCCTGCCTTCCAAATCAGAGGGCGGCGATGCTAAGAATTTCTCAAGCTCGTCAATACGGGCAAGCCTTCGGTCACGTGGCATCGCTCTTAAATAATCATATCCTTCATCGGCGAGAAGACTGGTCGGAGTCTTTTCTTTTTCTATCATAAACGTCAATACGGCAGACCTCCATGACCACATATCGGGGACGGTTGTCATGAACGAATATATTCCAAGCTCTGTCATCCACAAAAAAAGCGATGCCTTGCAGCCATCGGCTATACTTTCTCTGTGATAGTTAAACCCAAGCACCATTCTATCGCCCTCGTCCATTTTCAGCCAAGTGTCAAGGTCAATGACATGTATAACGTTATAGGTCTTGCTTAATTCCGCAATCTTTAACTCGAAGTCATAAAAATTGGGGAATTCCGTGCGGCTTACCTCAAGAACAACCGACTTTACACCAAAGCCGTTGATTTCGTCTATGATGATGCGTCTGAACTGCGGGTCGTTAAACTCTGCTATGACAAGCCTAAAACCACCGGCGGCCTGCAACAGCCTCTCAGTACGACGGAGTTCTTCTTTGTGGATTGGCGTTAATTCACGAGAATCAGCCACTTGGTATAATACCGTCTAATATATCCCTGAAACTCTTTTATAACCTTCCAGAAGTCTTACAACCGGATGTGATTTCCAGAAATAATTGTTATACTCAAACAATGCCAGATTAAAAAGGAGAAATTCTACTTTCTCTGAACCCATATCTACAGCAATTCCATTATCTATATCGGCCAATATTCTAAAATATGTCGAGTCCTTAAAGGCAAACATTCTCTTATATTCGGTCGCCAGACTATCAATACCATTGTTTAACGCTTCCTCTGTGAATTTATCCTCGGCAAATAAATAGGCATTTTTCAATATGCGCATTAACTCCCTTGGGGAGCCTCCTGAATATTCGATTATTTTATCAATAGTGCCAGGATTTTCAAACGTCCCGGGTCTTTCAAAGAGACTTCTGTCCGCCCTTCGTAATACTATTTCCCTCATTACCTCATAGCCGTCTCTGAGTTTTGTCCCGTCCCTATCTGTAATCTTTATCATGGGTAATATGAAATACTCAAATCTCTGCTGCACTTGATTATTGGAGTAGATAAGATGAATCGGTGCGCCGTATAAGAAATTAGCCCTGATGGCTTTTAACTGATTGGCATCCTCTATGAAAAAACTCTCGCTATCCTTGCCCGATAGTTTATCAGTCCCGTCAACAATAAATAATACTTTATCTGCCAAGCCCTTATTTTTGGTCTCCCTTTCCACTGCGGTTATCAATTGGTGAAACGAATTGGCAAATTCGGTGACATGATTTTTAATCACCCGCCTTAGTTCTTCTTTGTATGTCGTGCCCATCTTGAGCGAATTCGTTAACTTTCCAAAAATTTCCGCTAAAAGTGGAATCCCCATTGTTGCCTTTAGACCGGCCTTTAATTCCACGGCAAAACTCTTCGTTGTCTCACTTGTTGCAATTTTCTGATCAAACCACGATTGCAGGTTTGTCAGGAAAACAGAATTTATCTCAATATCATCATTTTTTAAGTTTTCACACAATCTGCCTGCGAGGGCCACCAGCAAATCAGGATACTGGAGATTATTTGTATCCAGCTCCAGCGCCACATCTACAAATACTACATAAAACAATCCACTTCTGCTGAACTTTTCCCCAAGTTTCCTCAATTCAGTACTCTTTCCGCAGCCTATGTGCCCGCAAAATAACGTATGTCCGCTTTCTGGTAGTGAAACGTTTGAAATGTCTGATGAGTCTGTCAGCTCAAATCCCATTTTCTTGAAAAGCTGATTGTAGTTTACGACCCCTCTGCCCTTTTCGGTATCAACATAACGCGGGTCATTAAACTCCAGGGGCTGACTGAAATCCAGTTGTCTGGCCGCTTCGGCTATTTTCTTTGGCGGTGTGTACATCATACCCCTAAAACAGCGAGCCGACTGATGTTCTGTCGAGCATTTTATCTATGTCCAGCAGGATTATCAGCCTGTCATTTAGTTTTGCTATGCCGTAGATGAACTCCGTGTCTATGTTTGATGACATGGGCGGCGTGGATTCCACTATGTCTGACGACACGCGCAGCACCTCAGAGACCGCATCCACTATCAGGCCGATTGTTACCCCCTGTAAGTCAACTATCATCACCCTTGAACTTTCGTCGCTGGCCCTGTCTTCTATCTCGAATTTCTTCCTCAGGCTCACTACCGGGATTACCTTTCCCCTTAGATTTACCACACCCTCCACAAACGGCGGCGCATTTGGCACAATCGTTATATCGGTCATCCGGTTAATCTCCTGCACCCTTAGTATGTCTATGGCATACTCCTCCGTCCCCAGCGTGAATGTCACCAACTGCAATACATTATCGGTTACGGCAAATGCCTCCATATCTCAACGCCTCCCTATATTATTTTCGGTAACATCCAAATCCCTTGGGCTATAACCACCGCGTTTATACTAACATATAAAGGCCGGAGAATTAAAGAAGAAAAACGGTATAGTCTTATTGATGCAGGATAATAAAAAAAACCATCAGCAGACGTACACGCAAGCGCCCGATGATGGGTCACCGTCAATAAAACACTTATAATTTGAGCAACACTATTTCCAGTTGACACCCAACGGATACCACATGCCGGAATAAGCATAATACATCGTGCCGCTTGAGGCGGCGTAAATCCCCGTACCGTTTACAAAGGCTAAGACATAATACGAGCCACCCGCGTCAGTTCCCATCTGTATGTTCCCTGTAGGGGTGCCATAAAATGTGGGGTTAGTAGCGTACACCGCCTGAATCATCGCGGTAGCCAACACTAAGCTGGTCTTCCAGATAACCCCCAAAGGGACAGCAGTGCTGCCATTGAGGAAATACATATAACCGTCTGACCATGCCAGCAGCGCCAGTCCACTTGAAAACCACTGGGCATAGTAGGGATTGCCGTCTGTACTGTACCCTGATTGCAAGCCTCCGGACGCCATGCCGGTTATCCCGCCGTATTCTGAGTAGAGCAGGCTTATCATATTTGACGCGTCAGTGGCGTCATCAGCATACGCCGGTATCCCTATCAGCACTACACACAACAAGAATAACCCACACAACAAACTCTTTCCAGCCACCGAAGACACCGCTGTCCGCGCCACCGGACTGCCCTTTCCTACAACCATACTTTACCCTCCTGAATTAATATATTCTGACTAATTTTCAGATACTCAATAGCCTTAGACACAGGGGTACCGAAAAAGGTTTAGTTGTTTTTTTAAATCAGTTCGTCCTTGACTATCTCCAATGGAGGCATTATAATACCGCCTTAATGTTAGAATCTCAAGTTGTATTGAAAGCCGGGGTTTAAGGGTATGAACCTTTCTGAAATCTGGATAAAGCGGCCAGTGATGACAACGCTTGTCATGTGTACGCTGCTGTTTTTCGGCATAGCCGGCTATAAGAAACTCCCCGTTAATAGTCTGCCTACGGTTGATTTTCCTACGATTCAGGTTACCGTAAACTTCCCCGGTGCAAACGCCGAGACGATGGCCTCCACTGTGGCCACACCTCTGGAGAGGCAGTTTACCCAGATAGCCGGCCTTGAGCAGATGGTCTCGTCAAGTTCCACAGGAAAAACCAATATCACACTTCAGTTTTCCCTCGACAGGAGTATTGACGCCGCCGCTCAGGACGTCAATTCATACATAACGGCGGCTGCCCCGTACCTCCCTTCGACGCTTCCCTATCCTCCCACTTATAAAAAAGTGAACCCCGCCGACAATCCCGTAGTTTATATCGCCGTATCCTCTGATACCCTTCGCATGTCTGACGTTGACGAATACGCGGAGACATTTATCTCTGAACATATATCAATGCTCTCCGGCGTCTCACAGGTACTCGTCTATGGTGCCCAGAAATTTGCCGTCAGGGTACGCGTAAACCCCTCCAAACTTGTCTCCTACGGAGTTGGCCTCGACGAGGTCAAAAACGCCATTAACACTGGCAATGTCAATCTCCCAAACGGCATCATTGACAGTAGCTACCAACAATATTCGATACAATCCAACGGCCAGCTCTTTAACGCCGCCGGTTATCTGCCGCTTATCGTTGCATACCGCAATGGTGCCCCCGTCAGGATACGAGACATCGGCACGGCCGAAGACGATGTCGAAAACAACAGGACCGCCGCGTGGTTTAAGACGAAGGAAAAGTCTGACCGCTCTATCGTAATCGTCGTAAAACGCCAGCCCGGCTCAAACACCGTCGAGGTGGCTGACAGCATTATGGCACTTATCCCCAAGCTCAAGTCCCAGCTTCCCCAAGCACTCAGCATGAAGGTCTTTTACAATCAGGCCGACTATATAAGGGAATCCGCCAGTGACGTTCAATATACGCTTATTTTTACTATCTTTCTGGTTGTCCTGATAATCTATTTGTTTCTCCGGTCAGCCGCGGCCACAGTAATTCCCGGCATAGCCGTGCCGCTTTCCATAATAGGCACTTTTTGCGTCATGTATGTACTGAACTATAGCCTGAACAACCTGACGCTTATGGCGTTGACACTTTCGGCGGGATTTGTCGTGGATGACGCCGTGGTTGTGCTTGAGAATATTTTTCGGCGTATGGAACACGGCGAGACGGCTATGGAAGCCGCCTTTGACGGCTCCAGAGAGATCAGCTTTACCGTGTTGTCTATGACCGTGTCCCTTGTGGTCGTCTTTATTCCCATCATGTTTATGTCAGGTATCATCGGCAGACTGTTCAGGGAGTTTGCCGTAAGTATAGGCGTTGCAATCCTCGTGTCGGGGGTTATTTCCCTTACGCTTACGCCTATGCTGTGCAGCAGATTTCTTCGCCACGGTGGAGAAACGCACACCTCCGGTAATAGTTATTACGAAAAGGCCTTCGACTTTATCTTACGAATCTATGGTGCCGCTTTAAGAATAGTCCTCAAACATCGCTATACCATGCTCTTACTTACGTCAATCGTAATGGCGGCCACCGTCTTTTTATTTATTTATATAAGGAAGGGGTTTATTCCCGGCGAAGACCAGAACTACTTCAGGGGGGTTACGATGGCCTCAGAGAGTATCTCCTTCAAGGACATGGTACGACACCAGCAGACCATCTCCGAGATCGCAAAAACAGAGCCGGAGGTCATAAGTCTCATCTCCGTGGTCGCCCCTATGAGCCTCCCCGGCGCCAACACCGGCATATTGTTCGTCACCCTGTCTGACAGCAAGTACCGCAAGCGCACCGTTGACCAGATAATAACCGCCATGCGACCAAAACTCAACTCGGTAATCGGTCTCAGGGCATTCCTTCAGAACCCTCCGGTTATAACCATCGGCGGACAAGTCACCAGCGCCCTCTATCAGTTTACCCTGCAGTCTATTGACCTTGCGGAGTTATTCAAATACGGCGATATATTGACGCAGAAAGTTCGCACGATTGACGGCCTTACCGATGTCTCCAACGATATTATGCTGAACAGCCCACGCGTAAATGTTGCCGTTGACAGGGACAAGGCCTCTGCCCTTGGCCTTACATTAAACGCCATCCAGGAGACCCTGTACTCGGCCTACGGCACCAGACAGGTATCAACAATTTATACCGACATAAATCAGTACCAGGTTATCCTTGAAGTAGAGCCGAGATTCCAGCTTGACCCCGCGGCTCTTTCACTGCTATACGTGCGCTCATCAGACGGCAAAATGGTTCCATTAAACACCGTGGCGAAGGTTACAATGGTATCAGGCCCGCTGGTCGTAAACCACACGGCGCAACTGCCCTCGGCAACTATCTCCTTTAACCTGCACGGCAATAAGTCCATTGGAGAGGCCGTTGATGAAATCACAAAAATCGCTAAGGAGACCCTGCCTGCGTCCGTTACGACGAGCTTTCAGGGGTCGGCTCAGGAATTCCAGAAATCAATTGCAAGCATGGGCATACTCCTGGTTATTACGATATTGATAATATATGTCGTGCTGGGGATACTTTATGAGAGTTTTATACATCCGATAACCATCCTGACCTCGCTTCCCCTTGCGGGGTTTGGGGCGTTGGGCACGCTGATGTTGTTTAACATGGAACTTGACGTGTATGCCTTTGTAGGGGTTATCATGCTTGTTGGCCTTGTGAAGAAAAACGGCATCATGATGGTTGACTTTGCCCTTCAACTGGAGCGTGAAAATGGGGAAAGCCCTGTTGATTCGATTTACCATGCCTGTATGATAAGGTTTCGTCCGATTATGATGACAACAATGGCGGCACTGTTTGGAACGCTTCCCATAGCGCTGGGGATTGGGGCGGGAGGCGACGCCCGAAGGCCACTTGGAGTGGCGGTAATTGGTGGATTGTTTTTCTCCCAGATGCTGACCTTGTTCGTCACGCCGGTGTTTTATGTCTATATGGATAAGTTTAACAGATGGCTTACAAAGGCCCCAAAACATTAATTTTCTATCATTAACACCGATTGTCTATTTTTTCTTCAGGTGAGTTCCACTGGCTCGTGTCACAATGAAAATCGTAGGGTTTCTGGTGCAAGTTGTTAGGGCAGGAGCTTCCTGATAAAGTCCTCTGTGCCTTTGATTTCGACTTTAACCGTTGCTACACGTGTAATTAAGCCTCTATAGTATCCTGCTATGTGTAAAGTTTCATACAATCTGTCAAATTCCCTTACGAGCTTACCGTTATTTACGGACAGGTGCTTTTTTATGGCCGCCATATAACCGTCAACTGACTTAGGCAATTCTTTACGGGTAAGACCCTTCTTTATCAGAGCTTCGTTAATGGCTTCGAGTATAGCAAGGTACGCCGTGCCGAACGCTTTACGGACGGGCTTTTTGTCAAGGTAGATATTGTCCTCAATGGCGGTGGCTTTTAACAGACCGTTGGCGTTTTCAAGGTACCGGTACGCGCCACCTTCTGTATGTGTCTTAGACGGCTTCACTATTCCCATGCTTAATTGTCCGCTTTCCATGATGTCCGTGTCAATACTCTGTGCTGCAGGGCTGCAGGGCAACCGCATTAGAAATTGCCTACCTTATTTTTGTCACCGCCCTTATTTTTGTCATTCCGGCTTGTCCAGAATCTGTCCTTATTCCTCAGAATATTCACAATCATCATGAAACTCCCACTAAAGGGAAGATTCCGGACAACAGACTGTGTC
>NZ_JBJUSG010000119.1:0-11053 GCF_046044395.1 Candidatus Magnetominusculus dajiuhuensis
GACAAAGAAAAGAACAGTCTGGAAATCATTGCAACTTCCCATGAAAACTTGTTTTATTCGCTAGAACAAAATTACCGTGAATGGTACATATCTACATGGCCATTGACACCAGTGTCTTTAATATCGCCCTGAGGCGTTTTATCTGCTCTTTCGTAAATCTCTCATCCCTATAATATATCTTCTCAAATTCCACGGCGAACATACCTGCCCTGCGCCTTAGGCCGTCATCGGTTATGGTCGCTATGAATTCCTCAAGGCCATCGGACTGTTTTTTGTCGAACCCGAGGTTGCTGAGACGCTTGAGAAAGCCCTCCAGAAGTCTTTTCTCTTGCGGGGTATTATTAAAATAAATGAGCCGCAATATGATTATTAATAATATTAGCGCCAGTGCCGCCGCGATTAGTGTGGCCGTCGTTTTTAAGTGTTTTAAGCCGGTTCGGATTTTCAGCAGAGACGACTTCACAACAGGTACATTGATGTTCGTCCTGAGTTTTTTGAGCATGGACAACTGCCTGTCGAAATTGTAGTTTATCACGAATACGCCCCAATAATAATTGAGCGCGTCAAAGGAGCTCTGCAAAGTTCGCAGAAATGCGCCCTTTGATTCTATACTTAGTGAGAAGGCCGCGGCTGGAGTTGGATCATAGCGGCGCCATCTTTCCCCATCAATATACGCCTCTACCCACACATGTGCATTTTTCTGCATGACCATGTAGTAGCCGCCGAGGTTGTTATACTGCCCGCCCTTGTAGCCTCCTACCACGTTTGCGGGGATGCCGGAGGCTCTAAGCATCACGGCCATTGCCGAGGCAAAGTATTCGCAGTTTCCCGACTTCGTCTTAAACAGGAATTCGCTAAGGGGCGACTGTGACGCTGGCAGGTGCTCAAGCGAGTAGGAGTAGCCGCCGTCTTTAAGGTATGTCAATATGGCCTCAATGGCGGCGCGCCGGTCTTTGCCTTTGGTGAGTGTTTGAGCCAGCGCGGTGATGCCCTCGGGGATGTCGGGCGGCAGTTTCAGGTACCTTTCTATATCGTACTGGCCGGGACTGTCTTGTTGGACAGTAACCGGTTGTTGTTCCTCAATGACTGAGACGGCGTCGTAACGCAGCCTGCTTGTTATTGGTTCTTTTGTAAGGTATATAAACCCGCCGGGTGAGCGAATGTTTTTTATGGATACTGATATGGGCTTATCCAGGGCGAAGACGTATTTGTTGCCGTATGGTTCGAGGTATATTGTCTGCCGGACATGTCTGCCTCTGGCCCTGCTGGGGTGGGTCTGGTCCTCGGGCAGCGAGGACTTCCATGACGTACCATCAAAGGTGTCAAACAAAACTCCGCGCCAATAGAGCAGCTCATCATCAAGTTTTTCCATAGACGCCCTGAATACGACGCTTGAGTCCTGTTGTATTGAGGATACGCCCCCAAGCGTAACGCTGTCCGCAAAGCCAGACCTGCCTCTGCCGGCACGGTTTAAAAAACTGAAAAAAGGACGATCTGTCCTTGGCAGCACTAAGAAAATAATCGAGGCCATAGGTATCGAAAGAAGCGGAATTGCCATCGTCTTTAAAACTATCTTTACAAATACCTCCCTCTGAATGATAAGCTGCGGGGCCTGCGAGTAATAAGTGAGCAGCACTATGACCGGGGAGATAAGAAAGAAAAATATCATAAAGTAAAGGAAAAACGATAGATCAATAGACAAAAGAGCTGCCCCCGCAAGCAAAAACAACGAGATAAGATAAACCTGCATGTAGTCCCTGAAACTCCTCTTTTCAAGAAACTTAATCGAAAGCAGGATTAACAATGCCTCAACGGCCGACTCAACCAGGTCATCTGTGTACATCCGGAACACCGACAAGATTATCACAATAACCGACAGCACATTGATAACCCAACGCGGCACATACCCCTGGGACGTCTCTGCGGCGCTTTTCTTAAAATCAAGATAACCGGCAATAACAACCACAAGGACAAAGAGCGCGCTATAAACATATTCCACATATGCGCAAACACTTATAAAACCCGTCAGGGCAATCGCATAGGATACTAACTTAACGGCTGTCTCAACTCTTATTGAATGAGTTGTTTTTATAAAACCGGGCAGGTACATTTATGTTGAATAAACCATTAGGGGGAGGGTGCTAACCCGACGGTGGGACAGCGCTGGCTGTTTCTCTTGTTAACAGGATGAAATATTGCTCTTCTGTCAGCTGCTGCGTTATGTCTTCGGCTGAAAGGGGGGAGCTGAACAGGTGTCCCTGCGCCTCGTCGCACTTCAAAGACCGGAGAAACTCCAACTGCTCAAAGGTCTCAACACCTTCGGCAATCACCTTCATGTTCAGCGTGTGTGCCAGTGCAATAATTGCCCTTGCTATGGCCGAATAGTCCATGTCTGTCGTGACATTTTGAATGAACTGCCTGTCTATTTTCAGCGAATCAATAGGGAATCGTTTAAGATGGCTCAGGGATGAGTAGCCGGTACCGAAATCGTCAATCGTGATAAAGAGGCCGATTGCCTTTAATTCTTTGATAATGCCGATAGAGTCATCCACATCCTGCATTATTGTGCCCTCTGTCAGCTCAAGCTCAAGACTGTTGGGGGCAAGGCCGGTCTCATCAAGGGTTTGCCTTATAATGCCAGCCAGATTTTCCTGCATAAACTGGCGGCTATGGATCTTTACGGCGATATGTACATTCTGAAATCCCTGGGCTTGCCACCGGGCACCTTGCTCGCATACACGGCGTAGAAACCATTGGCCGATTGGTATTATAAGTCCACTCTCTTTGGCAACAGAGACGATTTCCCTGTGGTCGAAGTCCTTCATCCCCTTGATTTCCCAGTGGAGGCGGGCCTCAAGTCCAATAATCATTCCTGAGTTTATGTCGAGTTGCGGCTGGTATGTTATTTTAAAAAGTTGTTTTTCAAGATTCTTACGAAGGCTTCTCTCAATTTTGAGCCGTTTAACCGCCCGTGTGTTCATACCGGCAGAGAAAAACTGGAAACCATTTTTCCCGTGCTCTTTTACCTGATACATGGCGATGTCGGCATTTTTCAGCAGCACAGAGGCATCGTGTGAATCGTTAGGAAAGATACTGACCCCTATACTAACACCGACAGAACACTCCTGGCCGCTGAGATAATACGGCTTCGATACGGCTTCGATTATCTTATTGGCCACACCGACCGCGTACTTGTCCTGCTCTATGTTGCTTAGGATGACGGTGAACTCGTCGCCGCCCATGCGGGCTACCGTGTCTGACTTGCGCACGTTGCTGACAAGACGCTGTGAGGTCTCCTTCAGCAGCAAATCCCCTACATCATGCCCTAGTGTGTCGTTTATCAGCTTAAAACTGTCAAGGTCAAGGAATAACAGCGCCACAAGGCGTGAGTTGCGCGTTGCCTGCTCTATGGCCTGATTCAGACGGTCATTAAACAGTACCCTGTTGGGAAGTCCGGTCAACGGGTCATAGTGTGCCAGGGTCTTAAGCATCTGTTCGTTTTTGCCTCTTGTAACGGCGTTGGCGAATATCTCGCTTATCATCTTCACGAGCAGGACATCCTCTGCCGTCCACTGCCTTTCAGACATGACAGTTGAAAAGGAGAGAAATCCCGCTGGTTGCCCGCCTAAGGCCATAGGGGCGACTATCATAGACTTGACGCCCTTGCCTGACAAGATTGAATTATCCGGCTCTGGCACCGCATCCAGTGCGTTTATGCAAATGACCTCTCCCTTGCCGAGCATTTCCTTAAACCATGGCATGGAGTTGGATGCAAATAACCTTAGTTTGTCGTCATCAGAGCGTTCAAGCATTAGTGTATTGCACTTCCCCGCAGATTCAGGAATGCGATGTGGACTCCACCGAAATAGCTCATCAGGCACACCCTCGTCAGAGAAAAGCACCGTACAGCTATTGTCAACCCCAAGGACAACGCCAACATGCTCAAGGGCATTTTTTATCTCGGCCTTTATTTCGCTGCCGGCAATGTTTATAAAACTCGTCGAGATGGAGGCGATAAGTTTGTCTATCTGGACGCGATACTGCAGGGACCGCGCCGAAAGTCTGCTACCTGTTATGTCGCGGGCGGCCATGACATAGCCCATCAGGGTATGGCCAGCGCTCCACATGCACGATACCTTGGCCTCTATATACCGCTGTGTGCCGTCCTCTCGGTTCCTTACATAGGTGAAGATGTGCTGCCCGTCTTTTTTTACTATCTCCATAGCCGAGAGAAAGCGTGCGTAGTCAACGCTTTCTCTCTTATGAACCTCTGCCACAGTCTTGCCTAAGGTATCGGCGGCACTGCAACCAAACATCTCCTCAGCCGCTGGATTCATATACCTGACAATCAAATCCACATCGGCCGCCGCTATGGCCATATCAACAGATGACCTAAGTATGGCGTCAAGCAAAACTGCTGTGTCCACTACTGTCTGCCGTTGACAAGGTCGTCCACAACAAGCGGGTCGGCCAGGGTGCTTGTGTCGCCAAGGTTGTCAACATCTCCTTTGGCGATATTTCTGAGTATTCTGCGCATGATCTTACCGCTTCTGGTCTTTGGCAGCGCGGGGGAGAACTGTAATTTGTCCGGCGTTGCGATTGCTCCAATTACCGCCCTGACGTGATCTATGAGCCGTTTCTTTAAATCATCCGACTGCGTAAAGCCTTCTTTTAATGTGACGTAAACATACAACCCCTCACCCTTAATGTTGTGTGGAAAGCCTACTACTGCCGCCTCGGCGACGGATTCGTGGCTCACAAGGGCGGATTCCACCTCGGCAGTGCCGAGCCTGTGGCCTGAGATATTTATCACGTCATCTATTCTGCCCATCAGCCAGTAGTCGCCGTCCTCATCACACCTCGCACCGTCTCCGCTGAAATACACGCCGGGGAAGCGCGAAAAATATACCTCTTTGATACGCTTGTTCTCAGGGTCGCCGTACGTCCCTCTGAGTATTCCCGGCCACGGCTTTTTTATTGTGAGATAGCCGCCTTCGTTTGCCCCGGCAGGGCTGCCGTCTTCTTTTAACACAACGGGAACGATTCCGGGAAACGGCCGACACGCCGAGCCGGGCTTCAGTGTCATAGCACCGGGCAGTGGGGTTATCAGTATGCCTCCCGTCTCAGTCTGCCACCACGTGTCCGCAATAGGCAACTTCCCTCCCCCGACTACATTGTAGTACCACATCCATGCCTCAGGGTTAATCGGCTCGCCGACAGAGGCGATGAGCCTCAGCGACGACAAATCATGCTGCTTAACCCAGTGGTCGCCCTCTTTCATAAGCGCCCTTATGGCCGTCGGGGCGGTATAAAAGATATTCACGCCGTGTTTTTCCACTATGTTCCATAACCGCCCCGGGTTGGGGTATGTGGGGATTCCCTCAAAGACAATCGCCGTAGCGCCGTTACTCAGAGGGCCATATACAATGTAACTATGTCCGGTTATCCAGCCTATGTCGGCCGTGCAAAAGAACACATCTTCGTCCCTGTAGTCAAATATCCACTTAAACGTGCAGTTTGTGTAAAGCATATAGCCGCCAGTGGTGTGCAGCACCCCCTTGGGCTTTCCGGTTGAGCCGGAGGTGTAGAGTATAAACAGAGGGTCCTCGGCGTCCATCCACTCCGGTTCGCAGTATGATTTTATATCAGGGGCGTTTATCTCGTCGTGCCACCAGAAATCCCGCCCGGACACGGTTTCAACCATGGCTGAGGCTGCGGAGTACTCCCTGACAACTATCATTTTCTCGACCGACGGGCAATGCAGCACGGCCTCGTCCGCGTTGCTCTTAAGGGGAACGAGCTTGTTGCCTCTGGCGCTGTAGTCCGCGGTTATCACTAATTTGGAGCAGCAGTCCTGTATCCTTTCTTTCAGTGCCTGAGCGCTGAAACCGCCGAATACCACACTGTGAATAGCCCCAATTCTGGCACACGCCAGCAAGGATATAACAGTCTCAGGGAGCATTGGCAGGTATATCGTCACCCTGTCACCTTTTTTTATCCCATGCTTTTTCAGCACGTTGGCGAAGCGGTTGACCTCATAGTAGAGCTGCTGATAGGTGTATGTCTTGTTGGTAGCGCCAGAGTTGGACTCCCATATGATGGCCGCCTTGTTCCTTGCCGATGTTTTTACGAATCTGTCAAGGCAGTTGTATGAGGCGTTTAACTTGCCACCCTCAAACCATTTGATATACGGTTTGTTGAAATCATAGTCGAGGACTTTATCCCATTTCTTATACCAGTGGAGATTTTTCTCCGCCATCTCCGCCCAGAATCCCTCCGGGTCGTTTACTGAGCGTTCATAGATTTTCGTGTACTGTTCCATGGTCTTGATATGGGCCTTTTCGGAAAACTCCTTAGGCGGTGGAAACAGCCTGTTTTCGTCCATAAGTACGTCAATATTCCCTGTTCCCTGCATATGATGTACCTCCAATGTAATTATTACGGTTATCCAGAGTCAACCCTATCATAAAATTAAATTTGCTTATTTTTCAATATACCATAAACGATTAAATCACGCGCCGCGGCTCCTCAATATCCACTCAAAGGCCGCGTTGATTTGCTTTATCTTTTCGGTTTTTTGCTCTATGGACGCCTCAGTTGAGTCTGCCGCGTGTTTATCCGGGTGGTATGTCTCCTGGAGTTTTCTATATACCTGTCTTATTTTCTCTGTGGAGTCGTTTTCGTGTACGCCAAGTATCGTATATGGGTCTTGTGCCGGGCGCCCCGCATTTCTGCCAACAGGGTTCACGGCAGACAGTTTAAGCCTCGCGACATCGTATAAAATCATGACAGCAACGCCGGGAATAAACAGCCTCGCCTGCCATCTGGCCATTAACATGATAAAACCCAGCGTGATAATATAGGTTAACACAATATCGTTAACTGTACTGGCGCCGCCCTTAATAACCTTTAGCCTGAGCAGAACAAGCCTGACAAGCCTGCCGATTAATAAGGCCACAAAAACACCACTGGCAATGATTGCCATTATACCTCCTGCCCGTTTACGGTTACAGCATGTATTCTACATTATTTGCAACGGGTAATGTAATAGGATGCCTTCGGCAGCCCACGGCAATGGCGGGTTAATTTCCAGACCCAGATTTTTTTTACCCATTAATAACCTTTAAACTTGAAACATATCATCCCGCTATGTTATGTTTACTAGTGCGATGCTGACTAAGAGGAATAAATCGGGCACAATGGGGGCTTTGCTGCGAAGGCTTGTTGCCGTGGTCGTGCTGTTTTTCTTTGGATGCGCCACTGCCGGCATAAGTAAGCCAATAGAGGTAACCAGGGAAAATCCCCTGCCGGTGGAGCCTCCGGCTTTTACCCTTGGCTCAGGCGATATTATAACGGTAAAGGTATTCAGAAACGACGACCTTTCTTTGAGCAATATGAAAATCCGAATGGACGGTATGATATCTGTCCCGCTTATAGGGGAGTTTAAGGTAACGGGGATGCCGATTCCAGAGGTCGAAAAGAAAATCGAGGAGAAACTGGCTTATTATGTAATAGATCCAAAGGTCAGCATAAACGCCGTTACAATATCAAGCAAGAAGATATTTGTCATAGGCGAGGTAACCACTCAAAGCGTCATCACTATGGAGGAGAACACCACCCTGCTTCAGGCAATCGCCAAGGCGGGGGGCGTTACCAATAGCGCAAAGACATCCGATATAGCGCTGCTAAGGGGTGGGCAGGTTTACAGTATTGACTTAAACAGGGCGCTCAAGGGTGACCCGTCTCAAAATGTTGTTTTAATGGCGGGGGATGCGGTATATGTCAAGCCAACCATGGTTGGCACCCTCGGCAACTACTTCGCCGCGTTTGGTACAATAATGGGCTTTCTTATCTCCATTGAAAGCGGCGTAATACTAACTCAGCAGGTGTCCGACATATTCCATAACAAGTCATCATCAAGTACACCATCTCTGTCAATTCCGACTTCTAAGTAATGCCCATACACAGGAGTATCTGCAGGGTGTGCCATGGTGGCTGCGGGGTGTTGGTGCATGTCGAGGGTGACAGGGTAGTAAGGGTAAAGGGCGACCCCGAAAGCCCCATAAGCAGGGGGTGGATGTGTGTGAAGGGGATAAAATCGCCGGATATAGCAAACCATCCCGACAGGCTTAAACAGCCGTTAAAAAGAACCGGCCGCCGCGGTGAAAACCGATGGACTGAGATTGGATGGACAGATGCCCTCGACGAAATTTCAAATAGGATTGATGATTTAAGAAAGACACACGGGCCAGAGTCAATAGCCCTTGGGCAGGGCACCGGCAGACACCACTACATGCACGTTGTGAGGTTTGCAAACGCACTCGGCACACCGAACTGGTACGAGCCTGGCCTGGCCCAGTGCTTCATTCCCAGAATCACCGTAAGCCATTTGACCTATGGAGGCTTTGTCGTAGGGGACTACTACGGCAAGATAAGACCTGAGTGCATTATCTTCTGGGGACATAATCCCCTTGTGTCAAGCGCCGATGGTGAGCTTGCCCCCGCTGTGGCAAGGGCAATGACTGAGGACTGCGCCACAATTGCCATTGACCCCAGAAGGACACAGACCGCCAAAAGGTGTAAGGCCTGGCTTGCAATAAGACCAGCCACAGACGCCGCCCTCGCCCTTGCCATGATAAACGTTATCATTGGTGAGGGCCTGTTTGACAAAGAATTCGTAGCCAACCATACGACAGGCTTTGATTTATTACAGGCACACACGGCCAGACATACGCCACAGTGGGCTGAGGGCATCACATGGATAAAGGCAGCGGATATAGTCAAAACCGCGCGGCAATATGCCCTGTCAAAACCGGCAGTGCTGGATTGGGGACTAGGCCTTGAGCAAAACTCAAACTCCCTGCAAACAGTAAGGGCTGTGGCGATTTTACGGGCACTTACGGGTAATTTAGACTGCCCCGGCGGGGATATACTGGGGATGAACATATTAAAAGGATACCCCATCTTGAAGGATAAGCTGCCACCTGATGCATCGAAAAAGCGAATTGGCGGCGAAGAGTTTAAGCTCCTCAGTGGCTGGCGCGCCTATATGCCCTCTGCCCACATACCCGGCCTGTTCAGGGCGATGACAGACGGCACGCCGTATAAGATCAGGTCTCTGTTGGTCTTTGGCGGCAACCCGCTGCTTACCGTTGCCAATCCTAAAAAGGTATATGAGGCCCTTAATGCCCTTGAGCTGCTGTGTGTTACGGATTTGTTTATGACCCCTACGGCGCGCCTCGCGGATTATGTCCTGCCGGCCGCTTTTTGGACAGAAATAGACCACCTTCAGGGATTTCCCCTCGTAGCGGAGAATTACGTGTACGCGCAATCGGCCATTACGCACACAGGCCAGTGCCGCCAGGACGAGTGGATAATGGATGAACTATCAAAGCGGCTCGCCCTCCCCGGAGCAGAGATGTCGTACAAGGACATCTACGCCCACCAGCTCTCACCAACGGGACTGACACACGCTGAGGTTGCCCAAATGGGCTATCATACACCGCCCCATAAGTACAAAAAATACATGGAACGTGGGTTTCGTACGCCGTCTAAAAAAGTGGAACTATTCAGCTCGGTGCTGAAACGCATGGGCTTGCCGCCCCTGCCGGAGTATGCGGAGCCACAGGAGGGCCCGATTGGTTGCCCTGAACTATTAACCGAATACCCTTATGTCCTTATCACGGGGGCCAGAAGCCGGGAATTCTTTCACAGTGAACAGCGCCAGGTGGCCTCACTGCGAAGGCTGCATCCCCATCCCACCTGCGAACTCCACCCTGAGGTGGCCGCCGCTTCCGGTATCTCGGAGGGCGATTGGACGATTGTCTCCACTATACGCGGGCAGGCGAGATTCGCGGCACACGTAACCGGGGACATCCACCCACAAGTCATAAGCGTTGAGCATGGGTGGTGGTTTCCTGAGAGAGGTGATGACCCTGAGGCTCTGTGGGAATCCAATGCCAATATCCTGACGGCGGCCTGCCCGCCCTATGACCCCGCCTTCGGTTCTTACCGCCTCAGAGGGCTGCTTTGCAATATCAAAAAATCCCAGCAATAACAGGCAGTATTTTCTTTCGTCCAACTGGCAATGGGAAAAAATTACCTGGCCCCGGAGCAATCTGGGGCGCAATCAGCGGCATAATAACCGGCATATTAACGGCGCTGCTCTGGCATGTTATTTGCTTACAATACAGTGGATAAGATTAGCCGTCGGGTTAAGGGGTTTGCATTAAAGAATTCTTAGCCTTGTGGCGATAAATAATTGAGTAAGGAGGTTACTATGGTTGGCATAGGGGCGGTGGCGGGGATGTTTTCAGATGCGCTGTCATCAATTTTTGGGACAAGTGGGTCACAAAGCGGGGCACAAAGTAAAGCTGTCTCTGGCAATGGCGATTTTATGGCTGAATTTTCTAAGCAGACGCAGCAAAAAACAGCAAATATGATCAGTGCCCTGGATAAAAACGGGGATGGCACATTAAGCGCCGACGAGATGGGGTTGCCCCCGCAGACGTTTGCCGCAATAGACACAAACGGCGATGGCCAGTTGGATGCGAATGAGTTAAATGCGGCTGCCGTTAAACAGGAGATTACGACATCAACTCAGAATTTAATCAATAAATACGACACAAACGGAGACGGCAAATTAACAGCGGCCGAGTTAAACATGTCGGCGTCTGACTTTGCGGCTATAGACACTACCGGCAGTGGCGCGGTGGGGTTGCAGCAGTTGATGGCTGCCAGTCCGCTAAACTCTCTTTTGGCACAGTTCACCAGCACGGCAAGCTCACTTACGACTGCGCCAAGCGCCGCTAACAGCGTACAAGCGCTTAACATGATAGCGTAATTAACATATCAGGACGTAAGACGACCCATAGGGGGCTTTGGGTTGGGAGAAAATATAAGGGGAAGCGCCGACGGTGAAGCTTCCCCTGTATTTTTTGTGCGCCCGGCATGGAAGCATACCTGGCGGTGAAAATCCTCTACGGGGGTCAGGGCAATCGCATTAGAAATTGTCTCCCTTATTTTTGTCATTCCCCTTATTTTTGTCATTCCG
>NZ_JBJUSG010000120.1:0-10871 GCF_046044395.1 Candidatus Magnetominusculus dajiuhuensis
TATGACATCTGCTACCCCCACTGTAAAGATGGGGTTTTCTTGACGCTTACTAAGAAATCACTTAACACGGGTTCGAATCCCGTTGTGGACGCCAAATAAATACTTATACACCGGAGGCTTAACTTTCAGAGGCTTAACTTGCAGCACCCCTCTAAAATAGTCTTACGAGTACCTCTTCGTCTTTTTCAAGCCCACGTCTGTCGGCCGGGATTTCTATTACGCCGTCAGCCGTCACAAGTGTTGAGATGAGGCCGGATTTACCCAGTATGGGCTGCGCGTATAGCCCACCGTCTTTATTGAGGATTTTTACCCATATAAAATCAGTCCTCGCCGGTTGTGACGCGATATTTGACGTGAGCCTTGCCTTGGTGATGGGGTGATATGTTTCGTTGAGTAATTCGCCGGTCAGGCGTTTTAAAACCACTGCTGCTTTAATAAAAACCTCGAAACTGACTGTTACGGCTGCGGGATGTCCGGGGAGGCCGAAGACGGGTACGCCGCCAACGCAGCCTGCGATGATGGGTTTGCCGGGCTTTACAGCAACGCCGTGAAACAGGACGCCAGGGCTGCCGAGGCCGTTAATAATCCTCTCTGTCATGTCCATCGTGCCTACGGAGCTGCCGCCCGTGATTAAGACCATTTGAGACGTTTTAATGGCATCTGAGACAATGGCGCGTATGGCATCGTAGTCGTCCCTACAAATCCCTTTTCGCACTGGCGTTGCACCATTGTTTAAGAGCAGGCCGCTTAAGTTATATGAGTTAATGTCCCTGATTTGCGCGCCGTTAATCTGCATTGACGGGGGGATAATCTCGTCGCCCGTTGAGATAATGGAAACAATGGGCTTTCTATAGACCAATACCTCAGAGATGCCGATTGCTGCAAGCGCCCCCATGTCCTGGGGCCTGATTTTATGGCCACGGCAAAGCAACGCGGTTCCATTAGAGACATCTTGCCCCTTTTGGATGACATTGTCACCTGGGGCAAGTGCCCTCAATACCTCAATGTCCGAGTCGCCTAAGGGCTGTGTGTGTTCAAACATTATGACCGCGTCTGCGCCGGAGGGAAGCATCCCGCCGGTTGGAATCCTGGCCGCTTCACCATGTGTAATGTGAAAATTAGGGGTCTTACCCATGATTATCTCATCTGTCACTTTAATGTATGCGGGCAAGGTCTCAGTTACGCCGAATGTATCCTCCGCCTTCAGCGCATATCCATCCATCGTGGAACGAGCGTAATGAGGCACGTCCTCATTTGAGGTAATTGACTCGGCCAGTATCCTCCCGCAGGTGTCCTCTATGGGAGACTTTTCAATTGCGGGAGCTGCGAAAACGGTATTGTTGAGCAGTTCAAGTGCCTTACTTAACGGGATGGCATCCGCCCTGCCAAGCATATCAATCATAATTTGTTAATGGGATCTTGCAGAAAGAGTTTTTTATAAATTGAACCGTGCACTATTTCACCCGCCGGCCTGTATTTCGTAACCGAAGAGGCGCGCCCATTTGTCATGACGTCAACGATACGTTTTAGTGATGTGTCAGTAAGGTCTTTAATGGCCTCAGTGGGGGGGCTGCAACTCAAAAAGAACGATTTCTCAAACAGGTTGACAAACGACATGGATGTAAATAATGACATGTAGACGAGACTTTTGAAGATTCTCTTGTTGGCCTTGTAAGAGAAAAAGGTATTGCATATGGAATGCTCAAGGAATTCGTCATTGCGTTTCTGGACGCTTCGCTTGATTGCTACCGCGCGAAGCCAGTATTTTTTGTTTATAAGGCTGTCGGCCTTGAGTTCGTATATTGTGTGTTCTATGTTCTTTTTTTCCTTTGTGAGGATTTCGTGTGAGACAGTATCTGCGGCGAGGTGGCAGAGGTAGCCGTAGCTGAAGGCCCTTTGCTGGTTGTTACGGGCGCTGTCTAAAAGGGCGAAGCCGAATTCCCACGAGTGGGAACTCCCGCTTTGAGGGAGATATTTTTTACCGAGGACGATGTCGGCTATTATGTTTCCATAGAGGAAATCTTCTTTGAATTTTTTTATAATCACATATATGGCCGGAGGAAGGAGATATGGCAGGGACAACACCTCGCTGCCCAGATACATATGGGTCAGCGGCCCCCACGCGTAACCCGCCGTCGGTATTGCTATAAATCCCAGCACAACAAACATGAACAGCAGCATCGTCTTTATATTCTATAACATTCCCGCCTAAAATACTATAACAATCTCACTCCACGACATTTCTAACCAAACTTTCGCACAGGGAATAATGGATTTACCGTATAGTCCGTCATTCCGGCTTGTCCAGAATCTGTCTCTACACATTCTCACCAGCCAAATAAGATTCCGGACAAGCCGGAATGACGACAAGGCAAGCCGTGTGGATACAATTTTCTATCGCGGAGTGAGTATAACAATAATTTATTCAGGGAGATGTAAAGAGTGCTCTGCGCGGCCTTACCGTGCAATTAATGTGGTAATGGCGTCCAGTAATTCATCGAATTTATATGGTTTTACCAGGGTGCCGCAGAATCCGAACTCCTTGTAGTTGTCAAGTATGTAGTCGTTCGAATAGCCACTGGCAACAAGCGCCTTGACCGATGGGTTTAACTTATGTAATCTGGCAATGGTGTCTTTTGCCCCCAGGCCTTTGGGAACGACAAGGTCAAGGATAACAACATCAAAGACGGCGTTGTCAACAAGAGACTTCTCGTAAATAGAGATGGCCTCAGAACCTTCCTCAGCCAGCACGACCGCAAAGCCGAACTCATGGAGAAGCTCAGCCGTAACCTCCCTTATATCGCCGTCATCGTCCATGAAAAGTATGCTCCCACGGGACGCGGCGCCAACTGCGTCTGTTACACTATCACTCCCCAATACATTCTCCCCGGTACAAGCAACTCAACGAAATAAGCAACTCAGCCAAAGCCGCTACATCATTAAACGCCAAAGCCGCCACATCATTAATTGAACCGCACCTACAGTAAACCGCACCTACATGGCAACCTCTTGCGGTAGTCTAACAAAGTTTTATTAATAATGCAAGAAAAAAATTGTTGAAAGAAAAAAACGGCAGCACGATAAGGTTACTAAATATGCCTGTCCTTTAGTGTACAATAAGATACACGAGATGCCAATGAGGACGAGTGAATGAAAAAGGGCAGAGCTATTAAAGTGACGCTGTATATGTTTATTGTTATCACGTTGATACATATAGGAATCAGCATGGCAATACCGGCCTTCCGTTTTAACTCTGGCTTTAGCTATTCAACACTCATGGAGGCCGACTCTCCAGAGGCCAAAGACACAGCACCATTTCCTCCTCCGATGTATGTTGCAGAGCAGCGTGTCGGTATGCCCGACAATTTGAGGGTCTATTCGTTTCTCGGTAGTCAGGCACAAGAGCAATTTTCTCGTTGGTACGTTGCTCGCGGTGACTTTTACATTATGACGGGTGGGTTTCCTTTTTTGGATGGCAATGGCGTGCAGGTGGAGGTTCAGTCGGAAAGCAGTATGCAAAAAAGGTTTGACTTAACAGATAGGGTAAATCCCAGAAATGTCATGGTCATGAGGAAAATACACCTTAACCGGGAGCGGGGACCATATAAGGTCAGAATAGTGGCAAAACAGGGAGCGGTCAGCGGTACTAACACATGGTTTGCAGTGTCTGAGCCGTTCGTTATTACGGGGAAGACGGGCGAATTGATGGCTGTTTTGAGGATTGTCCTTTCTGTGTTTGCCGCTGTGACATTGATACTGGGACCTGGGCTTGCCATCAGGACATTACTATGGCAAAATTCAGTTTTCAGGGCGGCGGCATTTATTGCCGTGCCGGGGGTGCTTATTTTGGCCATCTGCGGCCTGATATGCTGGAAGGAGGCTCTTAGGATAAATCCACAGTATATTGCGGCGGGGTTCAGCCTGTTAATCTTATTTTTCTGTTTTTTTGTCCTTGGCATCAGGAGTGCCTCCGCGTTAGTTTCAAATGCGGAGTGGAAGGTCATCGGCATTGTATTTATCGTCGTATTAATAGCGGCAGCAAAGGGGAGTTATTCTGTCGGGCCGTTTGAGGAGATGTATGGAGGAACCATATCAAGGACGCTGGATGCCGGAGGGCGTCCTGACAGCAGGATTCAATACCATGTGGTGCAGTTAGCGGGCAATGGACTAGACCCGTACAGCAGGGCGGGCAGTAGATATTTCTACCCGTGGTCGTTTTCGTCGCGCACGCCTATGGGCGGGTTGACGGCGGCCTCTCTGGTGTTTTTGGCAGGGGGAAAGCCCCCGCCTGGAATGCCTTCGCAGGCATGGGCACCTTTTGACAACGAGGGGTTTGCCGTATATCGGATTGCTATGATAGTGTTGTCGGCGGAGTGTCTTTTGGCCATGTTTAGTGTGGCCTCTGTGCTTGCCGGGGAAAGGGCAGGGATTATTTGCGTCTTACTGATGGCGCTGACGCCGTTTTTTATTCACGAGGTCTATTATTCATGGCCTAAACTTGCGGCGGCTGGCCTTGTTATGGCGGCCTTATATACCGTGCTTGTTAAGCGCCCGCGGCTGTCCGGCCTTTTTCTTGGACTGGGGTATTTGTTTCATCCTATGGCGCTCTTTTCGCTTCCCGTTATCCTGTTTGTTTTGATAGCGGTGGAGAAGGATGGTTCACTGAGGGATTTAATATATGTAAAATATAAAAAAATAGTGATAGACAGCAGTTTTATCGTCATAACCTGCGGGTTGTTTCTTTTTTTCTGGGAAGTAGTCAATGTGGATTCTGACCGTCAGGCGTTTTTTCTTCAGTACATATTGATGTCCAATGAAAAGCTGGGCGCAGGGACTTTGGCATGGGTTACTTCACGCCTGCAGTCGTTGGCCAATACAGTCATTCCTCTTTATCTGTATATTCATACGGGCGGCGCGCAGGAGGTCAACTCTTTGAATGGCCGGGTGCCCGGCATAATACCCTTTTGCTTTCAGTATTGGAATACGGTGCCGTTTGGTTTTGGGCTGGCGGCACTGCTGATATTTATTAAAAAAACATATGACGGCGCGCGGGTGCATCCGGTTGTGTTTACGGCGGTGGTGGCGGTTCCTTTCTTTGCCTTTGCCGTGTATTGGGGGTTTAATGTGACGGGTTTGATGCCGGAGGGGCTTCACGTATGGGTGATGAGTGTGATTTTGTTTATGGTATGGGCGTGGAGGCCGTTGGTTGTTACGAGGGGACAGGCCATAGTGTTGTCGCTACGGGGGATTGAGGTCATGATAATGCTTATAGCGCCTATCTGGTTTTCTATGGACAGGCGTCTTGATGAGATATATTTTATGAATGACATTATTATGCTTGGCGTGATGTTTGGCGGGACGGCCCTGCTTGTCAGGAAGACGTTGGCATTCAGTCAGTAATATTTTACAACATTACGTCGTGGATAGACAGATTCCGGACAAGCCGGAATGACGACAAGACAAGCAGTCAGGCGATTATGTAATAGCCAAACATGGGAACGATTCCGGACAAGCCGGAATGACGACAAGACAAGCAGGGTGGGGACAATTTTTGTCGCGGCGTGAGCGATGTACATAAAATCAGTTCAGGCAGTCTCAAAAATACCTTGATATAATAATCGTACAAAGGTTATCATAGCGATTATCTATAAAAAATTTTGGAGGTATTAACCAATGTTTGAGAATCTGGCATGGGCAATGGGTTCGGCGCCGCCGTCCGGGCAAGCCGCAGGTGCCCCTGATATGTTTATGAGTTTCTTCCCGTTGATCGTTATTTTTGCGATCTTCTATCTGCTCCTCATTCGGCCACAGCAAAAAAAGGCAAAGGAGCATAAGGAGATGCTGAACAATGTCAAAAAGGGTGATAAGGTCATCACCTCCGGTGGTGTCTATGGCCTCGTGGAGAGCGTAGGCGACAATACGGTCGTCCTGAAGATTGCGGAGAATGTGAAAGTCAAATTCGGCAAATCCTTTATAGCCGCCGTACGGGTTAATCAGGAAGAAGACTGAGTTTCCTGTCGCTGCCCGGCTAAACACGGGCATAGTTCACGTTACGCTGTATAGTTTCACATTACGGTTTACGGTAAGGAGGTTGTTTCGTGAAAAAGAACATAAAGTGGCGTTTTTCTCTAATCGCCCTGGCGCTTGTGGCGTCATTTATAGCACTGCTTCCAAATACGCCTGTTTATAAGTTAATGAACAAGGCTTACAGGGACCTTATGCCGGACAAGGGTATTATCCTTGGCCTTGACCTTCAGGGTGGAATTTACCTTGTCTTTGAAGTGGAGGGAGACAAGGCCGTTGCCCTCAACGCCAAAAGGACTGCCAGCGGCATTAATAAACTCCTGTCGAAGAAAGAAATGAAGGCGGAGGCCACAGTAAGTGGCACCGAGATAATTATCGTCCCCGCCTCTGTTGAGGCAAGAAAGGTCGTTGAGGACGCGTATCCCACGCTTACCGCCAAAGAATCCGATGGCCGGTTGGTCTATACCCTCTCCGAAAAGGAAATTAAATCCATTAAGGAAAACGCGGTAGACCAGGCCCTTGAGACCATACGCAACCGCATAGACCAGTTCGGCGTTGCCGAGCCGGTTATCCAGCGGCAAGGGGAGGGCGAGATAGTTGTTCAACTGCCCGGCGTAAAAGACCCCAAACGGGCGATTGATTTAATCGGTAAAACCGCCCAGCTTGAATTTAAGCTCGTTGATGACGAATCTAAACTGGCCGCCGAGATTCCAGCCTCTGTCAAGCCAGCCGACGAGGAAGAGTTCATCGCGAAGATGAAAGAAAAAATCCCCGAAGACAGCGAGATACTCTTTGAAAGACACACTTCTAAGGACACCGGCGAGGTGACAAAACGCCCGTATCTGCTAAAGAAAGAATCGCTTCTCACGGGAGATTTTCTGTCAGAGGCCAGAGTGGCCATTGATTCGCGCTTCAATACGCCGTATATCTCTGTTACTTTTAATCCTGAGGGTGCGAAGCTCTTTGAGGAGCTTACTGGCAAGTTTGTAAAGAAGCGCCTGGCCATTATACTTGACGGCAACGTGTACTCCGCCCCTGTGATTCAGGAGAAAATCTCTGGTGGAAACGCGCAAATCTCTGGTTCATACACAATGGAAGAGGCAAAAGACCTCGCCATAGTGTTAAGGGCCGGTTCTTTACCTGCCCCCGTAACCCTGCTTCAGAATATCACCGTGGGGCCGTCGCTTGGGTCTGATTCCATTGAGGCTGGCAAGCGGGCGGCGCTGGTGGCGTTTCTCCTTGTGGCCGTGTTCATGGCCTTTTACTACCGCCTGGCCGGAGCTATTGCTGATGTTGCCCTCGTCTTAAACATAATATTTCTTCTGGGGGCCATGGCGGCAATGAATGCCACCCTGACAATGCCCGGCATTGCTGGTATTGTCCTTGCGATAGGTATGGCCGTTGATACGAACGTCCTTATGTTTGAGCGTATGAGAGATGAAATAAAACTTGGGAAGACCCCGCGGGCGGCGGTTGACTCAGGGTACGATAAGGCGTTCCTGACGATTGTTGACTCACATGTGACCACACTTATAACGGCGGCGGTGTTGTTTCAATTCGGCACCGGCCCGATAAAAGGGTTTGCGGTTACATTGAGCATTGGTATAGCAATCAACCTTTTTACCTCTCTCATAGGCACGAAGGCCGTCTTTGACTACCTGAATTCATCTAAGGAGGTTAGGAATCTCAGCATATGATTGAAATTATTAAACGAACCAATATAGATTTTATGGGAAAGCGCTATATTGCCTTTATAGTCTCAGGGGTACTGTCGTTGGTCGGCATCCTTGCCATTGTGGCGATAGCGCGTGGGACGGCGAATCTTGGGATAGATTTTGCTGGCGGCACGGCCGTTCAGGTCAAGTTTGACAGTGGAGTTACCCTTCACCAGGTCAGAGCAGCCCTGGAGGGTAACGGCATAAAAGGGGCAGACCTTCAGGACTTCCCCTCGGCGAAAAAGGTGCTGATCGTATTAAAAAAAGCGGGAGAACACACCTCTTCCCCGTCGTCCTCCAAAGATGCCGCCGCAGTAGAGAAAGGGTTGTCGGACAAGGTCATTGAGGCCCTTACGAAGGGTTTTCCTGGTAACAAGATAACCGTGGATTCCATCTCTGAGATAGGCCCGAAGGTTGGTAAAAGGCTCAGGGTGGACGCATTGTGGGCGGTGATTGCCTCCACTGTGGGGATTCTCATATATGTTGGATGGCGCTTTCAGTTCAGTTTCAGCTTAGGGGCTATTGTGGCCACATTTCACGATGTCCTTGCCGTGCTTGGATTTTTTTACATCACCGGACTTGAGATAAACCTAATCCTCCTTACAGCACTCTTAACCATCGCTGGCTATTCGCTAACTGACACGGTGGTCGTATTTGACAGAATCAGGGAAAACATGAGGGTGTTATTAAAGGAAACCATTGACAGCCTCATAAACAGGAGCATTAATGAGGTGCTCTCAAGGACATTGATTACGTCTCTGACGGTGCTTCTGGCCTCGATAGCGCTGTTTATATTTGGCGGCGAGGTGCTGCATGACTTTGCGCTTGCGATGATTCTCGGTGTCCTTGTGGGGACATATTCGTCTGTTTTTGTAGCCAGCCCGGTCGTGCTGCTTTGGTCAGGGAATAAGCCGTTGATAAAGAAACAACGTTGACGCCATGCCTTTGATACAAAAGCGATGGCTGCTGAAGAGGACTAATAAGGATTTCTTAGAGTACTTTGCCAGGGAGTTGGACATGTCGCCGTTGGTGGCGCAGGTGTTGGTCAACCGTGACATCAAAACGACGGAGCAGGCAAGGTACTTTTTGCATTCCACAATAGATTCCATTGGCGACCCTTTCAGGCTCTCCGGCATGGAAAAGGCAACCAGTGAGATATGCCGTGCCGTCGCACATTCAGAGAAAATATTCGTTAGTGGCGATTATGACACAGACGGCACAACCGCGGCCGCTATATTAACTGAGACCCTTCGTGGCATGGGTGCCTCTGTTGAGTGTTTTATCCCGAGCAGGTTTAAGGACGGCTATGGGTTTCACGTACAGGCGGTTGAGAGGGCAAGGGAGCTGGGGTGTTCTCTGATTGTAACAGTTGACTGTGGAATTAGCTCTTATGCGGCCGTTGAGGCGGCACGCCAGTACGGAATTGGTGTTATTATCACCGACCATCACGAGCCATATGTTGATGGCGGCGGCAGTGAGTTGCCCAGGGCCGTCAGCATAATAAATCCTAAGATTGAAGGGGATAACTCACCGTTTCCAAATCTCACAGGTGCGGGAGTTGCCCTGATGCTCAGCCGCGCCCTGCTTGGCAGGATGGATAAAGGCTTGCTGGATATGGCGGCCCTTGGAACCATAGCCGACGTAGCGCCTCTGACTGGTGAAAACAGATTGATTGTAAAGGACGGCCTTAAGGTATTGCATGAGACGCGAAGGCCTGGCCTCAAGGCGCTTATAAAATGTTCCGGCATTAATGGACGTATACCTGAGCCGGATATGCTTTCATACATGCTGATACCGAAAATCAACGCCGCGGGCAGAATGGACGACGCCTCTAACGTAGTGCGCCTCCTGCTGACAGAAGACCTGAATGAGGCGCAAACACTGGCCGAATATCTCACAAAATTGAATCAGGAAAGGCAAAAGATTGAGGAAGAGGTGTTCAATAGCGCTTTAGCCAAATTAGGGGCCATTAAACCTCATGGCCGCGTTATAGTGGTAGGGGACGAAGGCTGGCATGAAGGTGTCATCGGCATTGTTGCCTCAAAGCTGGTGGACAGATTTAATCTGCCGAGCATAGTGTTTTCCATAAAGGGCGGCATTGCGAGAGGCTCCGCAAGGAGCGTTCCCGATATAGACATATGCAAGGCCATCTCTTCGTGCACACAGCACATAATTCAATTCGGAGGGCATAAACAGGCGGCGGGGGTGAAATTGAAAGCCACCAACATACCGTTATTTGAACAGGCCGTCAACGAATTCGTAGAAGGGGCGCGTGACGCCGACTCCTCGCCCACCATTACGATTGATGTGGACTGCTTTATTAAAGACGTGAATATGAAACTGATGTCTGAATTGTCGAGGCTTGCCCCGTATGGTTGTGGAAATCCCGACCCGATTTTCGGTTCGCGCGGCCTGTTGGCAATAAAACCCCGCATAGTAGGGAAGAACCACCTGAAGCTGAAACTAGGCCACAACGGCTTTGTCATTGACGCAATCGGATATGACATGGGAGGGCTTATAGACGACATTGAAAACTCTGAATGTGTTGACGCCGCGTTCACTCCTATTATAAACGATTACAACGGCGGCCGCTGCGTTCAGCTAAATATCAAGGCACTGCGGGCCAGTGAATGATGTTCTGGATAAAATGTTGGCAAAAATACGAGGGGGGGGTTACCCCCCTTCGTCGTTAATCTTGTGCGCCCGGCACGGGCGCATACTTGGTGGTGTAAGTCCACTACGGGGGCTGATAGCGCCAACCGTTAGCCAAAGGCAAGGGTGTCCGTTGTGACGCGGAATCTGGTGTTGCCGGCGGCAAGCTCCGGTCTGAGGATCACAACGGCATATAAGGCTTACGCTAAGTCGGGCGAGTTTGCCAAACAAAACGAAGCCCAAAGCTATCCGAGACTTACGGAGTAAATGCGGCGGATATATGGAGTGAAAGTATGCGTTCTTACCCGGGGAGGTCTGACTGAAAAGTCGGTGAGATAAACTTGAAGCCGACAAACCTTGCAGCGATGCAGGGCTGAGCAGTCAGAAGTCAGCAAGGCCATAGTACCGGAAGGGAAGGGCTGAACGTAATTCCATTTCTAAATCATACCTACAATAATATATTTTATCTCACTCCGCGAC
>NZ_JBJUSG010000121.1:0-10809 GCF_046044395.1 Candidatus Magnetominusculus dajiuhuensis
ATTATGACATCTGCTACCCCCACTGTAAAGATGGGGTTTTCTTGACGCTTACCCTGCTTCATCACAGTTATATTTGTCAAGTATAGAAAGACCAGTTTGGGGTACCATTAAATGTATTTCCTTTCGCAGCCAATGCCAACATAAGACAGACACTTACGTCAATGGCTACGTTTTAGTATCACAGGTATCAATCACATATTCGCCAGCCTTAAACCTGTCAAGAAAGTGCATGTACGCGGGATAGGCCTTTATTTTGCCCTCCAGCTCTTTTATAAAGCGTTTGGTTATGGTGCCGGTGTCGCGCTGCTCGTCTGGCCCGGCAAGGGGGGTGCCTATTATTATTTTATATGGTTTTCTTTTCCCCGGTGTGACAAACAACGGCAATATCTCCGCCCCTGTTTTTTCGGCCAGTATCGCCGGCCCAAGTGGAAATAATACCCTGTGCCCTAAGAAATCGAACACATCGTGCCTTCCCACGTGTTTTTGCGTGCCGCTTCCATCTCCCGTTACCATCACCACTCCTCCGTCTTTAAGCCACAGGAATATTGGCCTTAGAAATGATTCGGCATTTACTATCGCGGCGGGGATTTTCGCCTCATACCTCAGCCTCAGCCTGAAGGCGACATGTCTGCCTATCCAGCTCAACCCGTCGTCCGATGGAAGCCCTATCTGCCTCATCCTGTATCCAAGCCTCGCCAGGGCAACAAGGGGTATGTGCACAGGCCCGAAATGCCCGTGGACAAGGATAACGCCCTTCCCCTTTTTCAGCGCGGTATCAAGATGTTCAAGTCCCTCGAAATCAATGGTCTGCCCTACCTGCCGGGTGTGAAATTTCGGGAATAGAAATATCACCAGCCTGTCAACGTAGTGGTTCTTAAAATACTCTTTTACAATCTTTGACTTTTGCCCGTCTTCGATTGTCATAAATCTGGAGAGATTGTCTTTAAGTATCGCAGCCTTTCCCCCTGACAGGGCAAAATGCAGCTCACCCATTCTGTTTAATAATCTGAGGCCGGAGGCAACCGGCATCGCCTCTACCGTCCACCTCAGAGGATACCAGACGATTAGTCTCAGGATGTCTCGAAAAATGCTCTCTTTCGTTACCATTTGGTAAACCTTTTCAGTACGCCATCTGTCAGGCCCTTAAACAAGAGATAGAGCCTTCGCAGGCTTTTATCGTACACCACTATGCCAAGGGCGGACTTGATGGTGTTCATAAATAATGAGACATAGGCCAGTGGCGAAAACGTGCCTATTTTTTTCATATACTCAAATATCAGGAACATGTTTCTTACCCTGTAGTATATCTCCATGTCCTTGAGGCGAATGCTCTCTCTGCCCATGAGGCTCTTTGCGTCCTGCCTTTTCAGCTTTTTATAAAACAGACCGTCTTTGATAAACACGATGTTCGTATATAAAGAGGCCATAACTCCATAGACAAAATCATCTCCGAGGTAGAAAAATCTCCTGTCCGGATAGCCGATTTGTTCAACAATGCGACGGCTTATCAGCATCCCCTCAAATGTGGCGTAGTTTTTAAACGAAAATCTGCTGTGTTGGGCAAACTCCCCATTCCTTACCGGCATCATTTTTCCCATGCTCAGGGAGAAATGACTGTCGTCACTGAGGACGGTGCCGTCGGCGAATTTCTTGTTCGGCAGTACACACTCCCCCACCGCCGTATACGACAGCATCACCTCAAGGGCGTCTTTGACCGGTTCCACATCGTCGTCCATCAGCCAGAGCCAGTGCGCCCCGCTGTCATAGGCACGCCTGACCCCCTCGTGAAATCCCCCTGCGCCGCCGGTGTTCCTGTGCATCCTCACGTAGTATATGTCTGTGGAGGTGGCGCTTAATTTCTTATGATACCCGACGGGTTCTGTCAGGGCATCAGGTGGGATAATGTCTATGAACCCTGAGTCAAGGAGCAGTTGAGGCGTGGAATCGGTTGAGGCGTTGTCTATTAAATATATGGCGTCTAAGGGCACGGTCTGGCCCTTCAGCGCCTCAAGGCACTCAAGCAGGAGTTCCCTGCGATTGTAAGTTACCACTACGGCACAGACAGATTGTCTTTCCATCTATCTCAGCGCCTCAGCTCTTTCAGTATTAACAGGGCGTTAAACATTGTCTCAATGTAGGGTGTCCTCGGGTTGGTATAGTATTTCGGATAGAGAAGGTCATCGCCCCCGGCAACCACACCCTCGGCAAGGGCAGTCTTGTATAGCGCGGTGTGGGGTTCGATTCTCATTGAGTTAAACTCGAAGTGAACCCTGTTGCCCATCTGCGACTTGGCCTTTAGGGAAAACGCCATAAGCTCTATAAATGTCCTGACGTCTTGTCCGGGCGGGTTCTTAAAGAAATTATAGCTTACCTCAATACCGCCTGCTGCCCTGAGCAGTTCGTATGTCCTTATGATGTCGCCTTTAGTTATATTTTTGCCAAGCCCTTCAAGGACGGTGTCTGAAAAACCGTCCGGCGACAGGATGGTTGTCCTGCAGCCGGCGCGTTTAATGAGATTTATAAACTCCTTATCCAGATGTCTTTCACTAAACCAGGCCGACCATGCCAGACCTTTTATATTGCGGCGAATCAGCTCCTCACATATCTGCCCGGCATGTTTTTTTGGTACGTTGAACATGGAATCTACAAAGGTAAAGTCCGTTACGCCGCTGTTTAGGGCAAGGTCTTCGATTTCGTCAACTACAACTGATGGGGGTCTTAATCTCATGGTCTTGCCGTTTAAAAACCCATAAACACAGTATATGCAGTTTAAGGCGCAGCCCCTCTTGGTCTCCACCCCTATGGCACCGCTAATCTTTCTGTATTGCCCGATATTCATTTCGGCCCGCGGCGGCACCTTTAAGACACCTACATCGGCGGAGGCAGCAGTGCCTGTAAAGAGCACCTCGCCATTTTTTCGATAATACACAGAGGCAACCTTCTCAGGGTCAGAGATGTTTTCGATGAGAAGGGGAAATGTTATCTCGCCTTCAAGAAATACCCCAAAGTCAATTCGGCGCTCATCTTTCATAATCTCCTCAGCGAACATCGAAAACCCCGACCCGCCCGCCACTATTACCGCCTCCGATACCTGCTTTATCACGGCCAAAGTATCTTTAATGTAATTATAATAAAACACCACGTGGCGTTTATTAGTCGAATCTATGTTCCTGATAGAAATCCCTATGATTTCAGGACGAAAGGCCAGGAGGGTGTCCCTTAACTCATCAAACGGGCGATGGCACACGTTGAGGTCAATGGTCATGACTTCGTGGGCGGTAAGCTGCGCCTTAAGGCAGGCCAGTCCGAGCGGGAATACAAGGCGCTCCCCACCGCCGAGGTAGGATTGAATGAGGAGAACTCTTATTGTCGGCCTCCAAGTCCCTTTGCCAGCCGGTAGGCCCGTTGCAGGCCGACATAGAAGCCCTTAAACACTGGCCTTAGCGCCCTGGCGTTTAAGACGTCAACGATGCCGGGGGCAGTGAGGAATTTTAACAGGGAGTTGGGGAATTTGCCGCCCCTTGCGAGTGTCATAAGGAGATTCAAATAATTGGGCTGCCTCATGGTGTAGGACTTTGAGTAGATGTCCCTTTTGTCGTCTGCGATAAGGCCGTCGTCCCTTGCCATATTGTAGAGTTTTGTATCAGGATAGAGGACAAGGGAAAACGGCTGAAGTCGAAATGGTTTTGGAATGTTGGCGATAAACCTGAGGCTTTCAACCTTGTCTTTGTCGGTCTCATATGGGACGTCGAGTATGAAATCGTAGCTCGGCGGGTACATCTTGTCTTTGTACTTGTTAATTATATTGATGGCGCTCATCATCTTGTCGTTTGACATCGCTGAGCGGTTAAAGAGGTCCTGAATCCTCTTGCTGGCACTCTCAACCCCCATTTGAAGATATATCAGGCCGGCGTCAACAAGCAGTTCCATCTTCTGTTCGGTCACTGTGAGAGGGCTTGCCAGACACGTAAAAGGAAGTGCAATCTTCTCTTTGTATTCCTTGCAAAATTCCTCAATATTTTTCAATCCGCGGGCAAAAAACGCGTCGTCGGATATCCAGATAAAGCCGACATAGGGCATATGTTCTTTCACCCACAGGAGTTCGCCGATGACATGGCCGGTAGTCCTCCAACGGAGATAACCCTTGCCGCTGTAGAGGTTTTTTATGGTGTCGTTTATGCAGTATGTGCACTTATGCGGGCAACCCCTGCCGGTCATTGTCTGATAGCCGATTCTCTTCAGATAGGCCGACACAGTGCCACGCTCAAGAAATTTCTTTGTGAGGGCGTTTGTCAGCGGCACAATTTGCCCGTCAGACAAGGCATAGTGGCCGGTAAACGAGTAATCCGGCATGGGATAGCTGTCAAGGCTCCCAGAAAGCGGCCTGACGGGGTTTGACTTAATAATATTGCCAGTGGATTTACTCCAAACGTTGCCAATACCGGAGCAGTCCCGGTCTTCGGCGATATTGTTGGCAACTTCGAGCATTGCCTCCTCACCGTCGCCAACGCAGACCATGTCGGCAAACTCAAGACACTCTTTCGGCCTGATGGTGGGGTGAACGCCGCCCCATATCACAGGGGTATTAAAGGCAGATTTTAATTTCTTTGTAATCTGCACGGCGCAGTCAAAATGATTCGTCATCAGCGTTATGCCGATTAAATCTGACCCCCTGCATATCTCAACCGCCTCGTCCATGGTGTGAGGGGCGTATCTGTCCTTGCCAAAGATGATGTTGTCGCCTTGCGGGTCTGGCAGAAACAGCAGTTGTGTTTGGTGGCCGTGTTGCTTAAGGTACGCCGATATTGTCCTTAAACCGAAGGTGGTTATATCAGGGTACGGGCTGATGAGGGTAATTTTCATTGTTATTGGCATTCCTCCATTTACAGTACAAATCTAACATAATCGGCGGCCTGATTTCAACTTTTGTGGAAGTCACTCAGGGCAAACACGTACTTATTGTCAAGGATATAGCGCAATATTGTTGTAGCAAAATAGAAATGTCCTAAAGAGCAAGTCGTCGAAAGCCGAAAGACGGGCAATAGGAAAAAGAATGGATGAGCTGGTGAGCCTTTGCAGCTTCTGCCGGAATTCGCGCTCCTTATGCCGCCCACGACAAGACGGGGGATTATCCCCTGCCTTCCTGTTCCTTTCTGCAACTTTTAATTATGCCTTCTTTCATATTCATTGAGAATTGCTGCCGTCACGGTATTTTGAACAATTGCACTTGACAATATATGGCAGAAAAGTGTTAAATCAACGATAGAACAACGCTGCATAAAGGCGCGTAGCTCAGTGGTTAGAGCGCTACCTTGACACGGTAGAGGTCGGGGGTTCGATACCCCCCGTGCCTACCAATAAATAAGCGGGTTTGCAGAGGTTGCACAGGTTCTTCATTTACCGGATTGTATAGTTCGCATTCCCGCTGATAGCATTATCCATGCGCTTTTAGACTAATTCCACAAAAACCACCCGCTCAACCATTTTATTTTGCACTTATGCCAGATGCTTAGGTTAAATTTTTCGCCATCCGTACATAGTAGCATTTTAGCGAAATTATTGCTCCGCAATCAAACCAAATAAACAGATACGGAAATGCCCTAAAAAATGGCTGGTGACGGTTTTTTTGAGGGCTTTTAGAAATACTGTCCTTATAAATCCAAGAGTTAGATAATGCCGAAGGGGGGACTCGAACCCCCATAGGTTACCCCACACGCCCCTCAAACGTGCGTGTCTACCAGTTCCACCACTTCGGCCACAGACGGCTCTATACTACAATAGTGCAGCCAATGTTTTCAACCTTTATTTTGCGGCGCTACCTCAACGGTGAGGGCACCTTCTTCTTCGTATCAGTCTTTGTCGCAGGTTGATTCCCAATCAACTGCAGCTGCTTCTTTGCCTGTTCCGCCTCAGGCGTATGCGGGTAGTCATCAATGATTTGCTGAAGTATTGTCCTTGCCGGTTTTGGATCTTTTATCTCAATAAACGCCAGTGCCTGTTTCAACTTTGCAGCGGGGACTTTGTCACTGTTTGGATACTTTTTCACCACTATGTCGTAGCTCAAAATAGCATCCTCGTAGCTGCCCTCTTTAAAGTATGTCTCACCGATCCAAAAATTCCCGCTTGCGGCTAATGAACTCGTCGGAAATTCCTTTACTATGCGGTTGAATTTCTCCCTGCTTTCCTTGTATTTGCCGCCGTTGAAGTCTTTCATAGCCTCGTCATACATTGCCTTAGGGCTGGTCTGCTGGGCAGGAGGCGGTTCTGATGAAGGCGGCGGTGGTGCATCTGTCGGCGGCTCTTTCGATGATGTGACCGGTGGCTTCTGCGTCGGCACTGGTTCGGGGCGTGAGATTGCTATGCCTTTTTTCTGCATGGCAGCCTCAATTCGCTCAATTCTTCCCCTTAGGTCGCCTATCTCGCTTGTCACCATCTCTAACTGTGTCTTCAGGAGATCACGTTCGGCCTTGGCCTCGGCTAACGCGTGGTCAACATAAAATTTTCTCTCCTCAACACGTCCATACAGTTGTTGGAGTTCGCGGCTCAAATTGGTAGCCTTTGAGTTCAGATTCTCCTGGCTATCCCTTATGGCGTTTAACGTGTCAGACTTGCCTTTTTGCGTATCCGATATCGAGAGCCGACTTTTTATGTCTGCCACATCGTCTTTTTGCTGATACTGTACCTTCTTCAATTCGCTGACATCAGCCTTAAGGTGCGCAAACTCGTCCGTAGCGCAAGAGGCCATAACCAGTATCAAAACTGTCGGTACTATTTTAGTAATCCGCAACACCGCTTGTATTCCTCCTATTTGCCAGCTATTTGCTGGAAACAAAATGTGCCCTTCTGTTTTTCAACCAGCATTCCTCCGTGTGCTCCATACACACCTGCTTTTCCTTTCCAAAACTGATAGTCTCAAGTCTGCTTGCCGGAACACCTAAAGATACCAGATAGTTCTTCGTTGACTGCGCACGCTGGTCTCCCAGTGCAAGGTTATACTCACTTGAACCCCTCTCGTCGCAATGTCCTTCTATCAGTACGCTGACGTTTGAGTTTTTCAGAAGCCATTCCGCTATCTTTCTGAGATTCGCCTTTTCATCATCGGCCACATCATACCTGTTGTACCCGAAATGTATGTCCTTAAAAAGACTCGCCATCTGTGACCGAATCTGCTCCTCCGACAACGCACCCTCTCTTATTTTGTCCCTGTCAATCTTGATTACGTCGTCTTTGCCATTCCTTTCCTTTATCCCTGCATCTTTCCCTTTCTTGTCGTCTGGAACTGCTACATCCGTCGTAGCGCAACCCGATACAACGAGGGCAAGAAGCACTAATAACAAGGCTATGCGTTTCATTTCTATACCTCCAAATTGTGTGTTTAATGTGACCATGAAGGGCCGAAGGCCCTTATATTTCTGGGTGAGATCCTCTTCTGTCCATCTCCGTTTACCGTCATTACGTAAACCCCTTTTGCCCCGTCTCTGTCTGACGTAAATGTTATGAGCCGACCATCGGGCGAAAAGGATGGTTCCTCGTTGTTGCCCGTGTCAGTCAACTGCTTAAGCTCAGTGCCGTTGGGTTTTATCGTATATATCTGAAACCTCCCCCCCTCTCTGCCGCTATACACAATCAAATCCCCGGCTCGTGACCACTCAGGGGAGGTGTTATAACTGCCCTCAAAGGTCAGCCTCCGTGAGTCCATTCCATCTGTGCTCATTATATACAACTGCGGCACTGTACTCTTGTCCGCCACATACACTATTGACTTGCCATCCGGGGACGCAGACGGAGACACCTCTATATAGTCCGAATGGGTGAGGCGTGTAACTATTTTTGTACCGAGATGCAGCCGGTAGATGTTAGGGCTTCCCTTGCCCGATGACGAAAAAAGCAGGTAACTGCCATCTTGCGTTACGTCCCCCGCGAGGTCGGTTGCCCCCGATGAGAAGAGTTTTTCCTCGGAAACTGTGTCAAAGTCCAGCTCATATATGCCCCATCTCCCATTTCTCAGCGAAGAGTAGAAGAGCTTCTTGCCGTCGGGTGACCAATGTGCCTTCATCGTGACATCGCCTTTTGAAACTATTTTCTTTACCCTCTGTCCATCGTAATCCATTAAATATATTGACTTTCTGTCTCCTTCCTGGCCGATGAATACTATCCTGGAGCCGAAACAGGACTTCTGGCCCGTCAGTGCCTCGTATATATCGTCGGCTATTTTATGGGCAAGCGGCCTTATTAAATCCTTTCTGGAGGCGTATTTCTTTTTTAATATATTGCTGGATTCGACAACATCATACACAGAGGCAACCACGCTTAATGTGCCATCAGCCTCAGCCTCAGCCGTTCCCTTTACCACGGCGTCTATGCCGAGGGGCTTCCAGTTGTCAGGATTAAACGGCGCTGTGGCGTCCTCTATAAACGCATTTTTATTTATAAACACGAACAAGCCCGTAAAGTCCAGGTCGCTTCTTATGATGTCGGCCAGCTCGGTACCCTCGGTGATGCCGGCAAAATCCACCACGGCTATGGGAAGCCTCTTAAGGCCGGGCGAGTTGATGTCTATATATACCCTCGCCGCCGCATTTTCCCTCAGACATAACAGCGCCACCACGAGCAGACACATGGTGGCTGCCAATCGGGTTATTTCCAACAATCCTCTCCTCATTGGGTAAACCTTATCCCTACTTCGTACGCATCTAACGGAGGCTGGGGCATTGGGACGGATTTGTTTACCGCGCTTAACGCAGAGCGGTCAAAAAAACTGTTCCCAGACGATTTCTCAAGTTTCATACCTTCTATCCTTCCATCTTGCTTTATTGTAAAGACCACTACGGCCTCTAAGCTCTTTTTGGCGCTCTCCGGGTATGCCCAGCGCTTTCTGACATGAGCGCCGACTATGTCGCTGTATTCGTTGTTGACCGCGTCACCGAAACTGGGAGATGTACTCTGGGTTGCTCCGGTAGGGCTTTGCCCCATCTTCACGTCCTTTTTGCTTAAATCTACCATGGATCGAAGCATTGCGTGCTGCTCAAGCCTCTTCTTTGACTTCAACATGGAAATCCTGTCCTCGACAGAGGAGCTGTCCTTCGCGCTGTCCTTTGGCTGGTCTTTGGGCTGCTCCTTAGACTGCTCTTTTGGCTGCTCTTTAGGGGGCGGCTTTTTCGTTATTTCAGGCTTCACCGCAACGGGTTGCGCCACTTTTTTCGTGATTTCTGGTTTCATCGCAATCGTTTCAGCAGGTTTTTTTGTCTCTATGACGGGTTTTGGGATTTCTTTGACAGGCTTATTGACTTCTGTCGGCCTTGGGGTCTCTTTCCTGGGGATTGGCACCTGTTTTGGGGTCTCTTTCATCTCATATTTCGCGGCCTTTGCAGGCTCTTCTTTCACAGGAGGAAGCTCCTTTTCAGTTGGCCTCTGCTGCGCGCGCGGCTCTCCCAAAGAAGGCTGCACCGTCGCCGCCTTTACCGGCGCAACCAGTTTGACCGTATATGTCTTTGGCAATACGTAGCGCGGCTGATGTTTCAATGTGTACATAAACGCCCCAAACACAACGGTGTGCAGCAACAAGGATGCCACTGTGCTGAATTGAACGCTCGGCTGCCTCATCAAAATAGCTCGTTTCCCCTTATCATGGCCTTTACTTTAGCAGTTCCGCTAGTTAGACGACTTTGGTTCGGTTATCATACCAAGCTTCTCTATTCCTGCGGACTTAATCTCCGCCATTATCTCTATGACCTTGCCGTATGGCACGTTTTTGTCTGCCTCAAGATACACATCGGGGTTCACATGGCTTATTGCCCTGAGCTTGCTTACCAGTGTATCCATCGTGTGTTTTTCCTTGTTCAGATATATGTCGCCGTCCTTTTTAATCGTTATTGTAAACCGTTCTTCTTTGCTGAGGGCGGCTCCTTTGGTCTTGGGCAGGTCTATATCCAGCCCCTGTTTCATAAGCGGGGCAGTGACCATAAAGATTATCAGCAAAACCAACATAACGTCCACCAGAGGGGTTACGTTGATCTCGGACATTACGTTTCTATTTCTTTCTACCTTCACTTTCTTCTGGGTTCACTCATTATGTTGGTAAAAAACACCAACAGGTCTTCCGAGAAGTCATCCATCTCAATTATCTGCCGTTTGGCCGTGCTCAAAAAATAGTTAAAGCCGATGACAGCCGGTATAGCCGCCGCAAGTCCTGCCGCCGTTGTTATCAGCGCCTCGGCAATGCCGGGTGCTACTACGGCCAACGATGCCGACCCAGCCGCTCCAATTCCCCTGAACGCGTTCATAATGCCCCATACAGTGCCAAACAACCCTACAAACGGTGTGGAGGAGCCGGTTGTGGCAAGAAAGTTCAGATACTTCTCAAGACGTGCACTCTCCAGCGCGGAATACCTGTTCAGCGCCCTTCTTACGTCATCAGGACCGTCCAACGTGTTATCCTCATATACGGCCGTGTATATGCTTGCAAGTGGGCTAATCTCACACGCCTTTGCCAGCTTATTAAGCCCACCAGGCTCTCTTCCCGCACGAAAATACTTGAGAAAGTCCCCCGATTCCCGCCTTGCCTTTGAGAAATATCTCCACTTATATATAATAATACCCCACGACACCACCGAAAATATCAGCAGCATTATCAACACAACCTTTACGACATACCCAGCCTGGAGTATTAAATTAATCGCTGTATAATCCATAAATTCCCATTCGCAGAAGTAGTATAACAAGGGCCTGTCATAAAAGTCAATATCCGCAACCCCTAATGTCGTACCAAAGTAGAAATGTCCTATTCTTACCAAAATAGAAATGTCCTAT